>DATJDY010000309.1:0-11399 GCA_035497155.1 Luteimonas sp. | reverse complement strand
CGTGCCGTACAAGCCCGAACTGCAGGAGAAGTAAAAAAGGGGACGGAGGTAGTTAATTCCGGGACAGGGCGCGCCCTGTCCCGGAATTAACTACCTCCGTCCCCTTTTTTACTTCTCCTGCAGTTCGGGCTTGTACGGCACGTCCGGCGGCTTGCGCGCCGTCGCTTCCTGGTCCTGCATGTTCGGATCGTCGATGCCGCAGCCGCCACCGAGCTGCAGCAGCGACACGACGCAGTGGATCTTCTTCGAAGTACCGGGGATGCGGATCTGCACCTCGCGCACGCCGCGACGCACCCATTCCTGCAGCAGCGTCTCGCCCGGCAGCCAGTAACGGTCGAACGCGGTCGGCTCGTACGGCAGCGGGTTCTTGCGCTTGAGCCAGGTACCGGCGCGGTCGAGGTCCTGGATGTCTTCCTCGACCATGCCCGGCGGCAGGCCGCCACCGGCGGCGGCGCTCGTGCCCGGCGCGAGGCGTGGCCGCCCGTTCTCGTCGAACAGGCCGGAGTTGCCGGATTGTCCGCCGGCACGATTGCGATCCGAAGCGCCCCAGTCGTCGCCGGCCTTCGCCGTGGACCAGGCGCCGGGTGTCGCCGCGGGCTTCGGCCCGGCGCCCGCACCCACGGTCGCGCTGTTGGCGCCACCCGCGGAGGAGGCCGCGCCACCGGCGACCGGCGACGCACCGGACGCCGCGGAACCCGACGCCGCCGTGCCGCTGGTTGCAGCAGATTCCGCGCCGGCGCCGAGCGTGCCTGGCAGCGATTCCGCCTGCGCACGCAAGCCAGGCATGCCGACCTTCGCCTGCGGCAACGCGACGCTGCGTTCGGCCACGCCGGGCATCGGCGGCGCGGGCGACGGCAGCGATTGCGGCGACGCGCCCAGCGCAGGCATCCGCACCTGCGCCGTGCGCGCCCTGGCTTCGCGCAAGGCCACGCCCGGCAGCGGTGGCGACGGCGACGGCAAGGCTTCGACGGCGGTGCCGAGTGCAGGCACCACGACATGCGCGCCGGGCAACTTCGCCGTCAGCTGCTTCGCCGCGATCGGTGACGGCAATTCCACGGCGCGCAAGGCCTCCGGCGCTTGCGCGAGCTGCGGCACCTGCACCTGCGCCTGCGGGACCACGACTTCGCGCTCGCTCGGCGGCGGCAACGTGAACGTCGCGTCCGGCTGCGTCGATTCGGTGACCTGCACCTGCTGCACTTGCTGCGGCGCCGCGGGCGCCGGCTGCGACGGCGCCTCGCCTTGCGGCGCGGCTTGCGCCGCCGCGGCGGGCGCGGCCTGCGACGAAGCGCGCGAAGCCGACGCGGCCGCGCGTCTGGAACTGGCGGCCGCAGCTGGCGTCGCCACCGCGCCGGCCGGCGCGCCACCGCCCCGCTCCCGTGGCGTCCCTTCGCCGATGAATTCCACCTGCACCACGTCCTCGCCCTGCCGCGCCGGCGGCTCGCCGCCGAAGCGGGCGTACGCCAGCCACAACAGCAGGATCGAGAAGAACACCTGCAGCAGCAGCGCGATCGCGAACGCGGCGATGCGTTGCGCGCGTTCGTCGTCGGGCGCCGGAAACCATTGCTGGCGCCACAGCGCGGCGAAAGCCTGCGGCGGACTGAGTTGCGGCAACCGGCGCGGTGGCATGCGCGGTTCGCGCAGGGCGAGCAGCGCGACGATCGCATCGGCAGGCGCGCCGGTGATCGCGCCCACGCGCTCGCGCATCACGATGAACCATGCGCGCCAGCCCGGCGGGAACTCGCCCGGCGGCGTTTCGGGACGCAGCGAACGGCGCGAGCGCCGGCGCAATGCTTCGATCAGTTCGGCCGAGGAGAACACTCGTGCCGGGGCCTGGTCACGCCGTGCCGCGCGGCACGTACGGCGCGTCGCCGGTGTCGTGGTCGGTCGCGTCGCGCACCGCCGTCACCCCCGGAACCTTCGCCAGCAGCGTCTTCTCGATCCCCTGCTTGAGGGTGACGTCGACCATGCCGCAACCGTGGCAGCCACCGCCGAAGCGCAGCACCACCACGCCGTCGGACGTGACTTCCTGCAGCGCCACGTTGCCGCGATGCATCGCCAGTTGCGGATTGATCTCGTGTTCGATCACCCAGTACACCCTGTCGACCAGCGACGCCGAACCGTCCGGCGCCTCGCCCTTGATCTTCGGCGCCCGGATCTGCAGCTGGCCGCCGGTGGCCTGCTGCGTGTAGTCGATCTGCGCGCCGTCGAGGAAGCGTACGCTGGCCGCCTCCACCCACAATGTGAAGCCCTCGCAGTCGACGGCCCACTCGTCGCCGCCGAGATCGGCCGGCTCGGCGAATTCCAGGCGCACGTCGGCCTGCGCGGTGCCGGGCATGTGCGCGGACAGGCGCACGCCCAGCCCGGGCAGGGCCTCGCGGTCGATGAGCTTGCGGAAATGGGCCTGCGCCGACTCGGAAATCTGGATCATGCGGCTATTCTAGCGGTCCCCCATGGCCCGGAGGACGCCGCCCATGTCCGACCTCGTACCGCTCGTTCAGGCCCATTGCATCCTCCGCAGCGGCACCGAACACCGCCTGCCCGAAGCGCGGGTGCGCGAGTTGTTGCCGCAGGTCCCCGGCTGGCAAACCGCCGAGGAAGGCCGCGCCCTGGTCCGCGAATTCCGCTTCAAGGATTACTACCGGACGATGTCGTTCGTGAACGCGCTCGCGCACATGGCGAACACGGAGGACCACCATCCCGACCTCTCGGTGCACTACGACCACTGCGTCGTCCGCTACAGCACGCACGACGCCGGCGGCCTCTCGGAGAACGACTTCATCTGCGCGGCGCGCGCCTCCGCGCTCCATCCCGGCTAGAGGTTGTCGAGGACGGCGAGGAGGTCGGGGGGCAGCGGCGCGCTGAGCACGTAGGGCGTCTTGCCGTCATCGAGCGCGAATTCGAGCGAGGCCGCGTGCAGGAACAGGCGTTTCAGGCCGGCCTGGTCGCGCAGGCGCTTGTTGACCTCGGGGTCGCCGTACTTGTCGTCGCCCGCGACCGGATGCCCGATGTGCCGCGCGTGCGCGCGGATCTGGTGGGTGCGGCCGGTCTCGATGCGCACTTCGCAATACGACTGCCCGCCGCGGCGCTCGAGCATGCGGAAATGGCTGAGCGAGGGCTTGCCGGCCGCATCGACCTGGACGTGCCGTTCGCCGCCCTGGCGCAGGCCGACGTGCAATGGCGCGTCCACGCTCATCACCCCATCGGGCATGCGGCCGGTGAGCAGCGCGAGATAGCGCTTCCGCAGGCCGCCGCCCCGGCCCGGACCCGAATCCTCGCGCATCAGCGCCTGCAGTTCGGACAGCGCGGCCCGCTTCTTGGCCACCACCAGCACGCCCGAGGTGTCCCGGTCGAGGCGGTGCACCAGCTCGAGCGACTGGTTGGGCCGCAGGGCGCGCAACGTCTCGATGGCGCCGAAGGAAATGCCGCTGCCGCCGTGGCTGGCCACGCCCGACGGCTTGTCGACCACCAGCAGGCGGGCGTCCTCGAACAGGATCGAGGCCTCCATGGCCTCGAGCAGGCCGCGGGCCGGCGTGCCCCGCTCGGCGGCCGCCTCCAGCCGGACCGGCGGAATCCGGACCTCGTCGCCGCCTTCCAGCCGCCGGTCGGCCTTGGCCCGGCCGCCGTTCACCCGGACCTGCCCGGAGCGGACCAGCTTGTAGACCAGGCTGCGCGGCGCGCCCTTCAGCTGCCCCAGCAGGAAGTTGTCCAGGCGCTGCCCGGCACGGTCGTCGGGGACCCGCACGGTGCGGGCCGCGGCGGGGCGATCGGGCGGTTCGGGAGGGGCCATCGGGACGCCTTGATCTGCTACACTCGCCGGGCGAGATAAGGGTTTGATTTCGCTGGGAGTTGCCCCTTCGCCACTTCGGTGGCGAAAGGCGGGCGCGGGCCGAAAGCCCTCCTCCCTCGATCTCCGGCAGCAGCACGCGACCACCGCCCCCGGGGCGGCCATGTTAGCGGCTCGCCGGCAACCCCGGCCATCGCCCGGTGCGTCAGAGCCACCGGCGCTGAACACGACCCGCGCGTCGCATCCCCGGATGCGACGCCGGCCCGCAACACAGGACAATGCAACAAGCGCTCCCGCGGCCCGCCGTGGTGTCGTAGCGCTGGAAAACTCGAACCGTCGCCGCGCGTCCGTTTTCGCGCAGTGGCGGTCGGTGGTGTCCAGAGGCGAAACGCCCACGGCGTCGTCGCGCGAAGCAGCGCGCGAGGAACGCCACCATGAAGAGAATGCTCATCAACGCGACGCAGGCGGAAGAACTGCGCGTCGCGATCGTCGACGGCCAGTCGCTGTACGACATCGACATCGAACAACCTGCCAAAGAGCAGAAGAAGTCCAACATCTACAAGGGCCGCATCACGCGGCTCGAGCCGTCCCTCGAGGCGGCCTTCGTCGAGTACGGCGGCGAACGCCACGGCTTCCTGCCGCTGAAGGAAATCTCCCGCGACTACTTCCAGTCCGGCGTCGACCCGAACAAGGCCGGCCTGAAGGAACTGCTGCGCGAGGGCCAGGAAGTGGTGGTCCAGGTCGAGAAGGAAGAACGCGGCAACAAGGGCGCGGCCCTGACCACGTTCATCTCGCTGGCCGGCCGCTACATGGTGCTGATGCCGAACTCCCCGACCGCCGGCGGCGTCTCGCGCCGGATCGAGGGCGAGGACCGCGCCGAACTCAAGCGCGCGATGGACGCGCTGCAGATCCCCGACGAGATGGGCGTGATCATCCGCACCGCCGGCGTCGGTCGCGACGCCGAAGAGCTGCAGTGGGACCTGGACTACCTGCTGAGCGTGTGGAAGGCCGTGGCCGAGGCCGCGCTGAGCAAGCCGGCGCCGTTCCTGATCTACCAGGAATCGCGGCTGATCATCCGCGCCCTGCGCGACTACATGCGCGCCGACATCGGCGAGATCCTGGTCGACACGCCGGAGATGTACGAGGAAGCCCGCGAGTTCGTGCAGCAGGTCATGCCGCACAACCTGCGCAAGCTCAAGCACTACACCGACGACGTCCCGCTGTTCAACCGCTTCCAGATCGAATCGCAGATCGAGGGCGTGTACGAGCGCGAAGTGCGCCTGCCCTCCGGCGGCGCGCAGGTAATCGACCAGACCGAGGCGCTGACCGCGGTCGACGTGAACTCGGCGCGCGCCACCAAGGGCGGCGACATCGAGGAAACCGCGTTCAACACCAACCTGGAGGCGGCCGAGGAGGTCGCGCGCCAGATGCGCCTGCGCGACCTCGGCGGCCTGGTGGTGATCGACTTCATCGACATGTCGTCGAACAAGCACCAGCGCGACGTCGAGAACCGGCTGCAGAACGCGCTGCGCTTCGACCGCGCGCGCGTGCAGGTCGGCCGCATCTCGCGCTTCGGCCTGCTGGAGATGTCGCGCCAGCGCCTGCGCCCGAGCCTGGGCGAATCGAGCCAGATCGTGTGCCCGCGCTGCGAAGGCCACGGCCGCATGCGCAGCATCGAATCGCTGGCGCTGTCGATCATCCGCGTCGCCGAGGAGCACGCGATGAAGGACAACACCGGGCAGGTCCTGGTGCAGGCGCCGGTGGAGATCGCGAACTACCTGCTCAACGAGAAGCGCCGCGCGCTCAGCGAGATCGAGGGCCGCCACGACGCGCCGATCGTGATCGTCGCCGACGAGCAGCTGCACACCCCGCACTACGAAGTCACGCGCCTGCGCGAGAACGAGCTGGGCGAGGAAACGGCGCGCCCGAGCTACCAGCGCGGCACGCCGCGCAAGCTGGCGACGATCGCGCTCACCAAGGCCAACCTCAACGTGCCGCCGCCGGCTGCCGTGACCAACGTGCGCCCGGCGCAGCCCGCGCCGATGCGCGAGCCGCGCGAGGAAGCGCCGGTTGCCGCGCCCGCCCCGGCGTTCACCGCGGCCCCCTCGCCCGCCGCCACCGCGGCGCGCAGCGTCGGGCTGTTCGGCCGCATCGCCGCGTTCTTCACCGGTGGCGAGCCGGCTGCGCCTTCCCGCAAGCCACAGCAGCAGCCGGAACGCGGCGGCCGTGGCGACCGCAACGAGCGTGGCGGCCAGCGCCGCGACGGTCGCGGCGGCGATCGCGACCGCAACGGTGGCCGCAACCGCGATGGCCAGCGCCGCGACGAACAACGTCGTGGCGGCCAGCAGGCGCAACCGCAGGCGCAGGGCAACAAGCAGGACAAGGCCCGCGATCCGCAGCAGCCGAAGAAGGACAAGCAGCAGAAGCCGCAGAAGCAACAGCAAGCGCAGGGCCAGCAGCAAGGCAATGGCCAGAACCAGGGCCAGCCGCAGGCGCCGCGTCCGCCGAAGCAGCCGCGCGCGCCGCGCGATGTGCAGCCGGCCGCCAACGGCGAAACGATCGCGCAGCCGAACGCGGAGATCGTGCAGGTCGCGAATCCCGCCGCGGCCGCTGCGACAGTCGTCGCGATGCAGGCCGCCCCGGTCGCGCCGCACGCCGATCTCGCGCAGGCGAACGAGGACGCGCGGATCACGCAGGCCGCCGACGGCGATTCCGATGTTTCCGGCGAGTCCGAAGACCACGGCGATGCGAACGGCACCGATGCCGCGGGCGAAGGCGCGGGGCGCCGCCGTCGCGGCCGTCGTGGTGGCCGTCGTCGTCGCCGCGGCAATGGCGAGAACGGCAACGCGCAGGCCACGTCGGACGAACACGACGAGACGATGTCGGGCGATGTCGCGCTCGCGGATGGTTCGCAGCCGGAATTCGATTTCGACGACGAGGCACCTGCACCTGCGCCGCGCGCAGTGATCGCACCCCCGGCGCCTGCCGGGCACGCCGCGCCGGCAATGATCGCGCCGGTCGTGCACGCGGAGCCGGCGATGGTCGAGCCGGATGCGGCCGAGCCGATCGAGCCTGTCGTCGCGGCTGCGCCGGTCGCGATCGAGCCTGCCGCAACCGAGCCCGCCGCAACCGAGCCCGCCGCGATCGAGCCCCCGGCTCCGGCGCCGAGCATCGAACCCGCGGCGCAGAATGCGCATGCCGGCCTGTTCGACGCGATGCCGCTGCCCGCCGCGCCGACGCCGATCGCCCAGGCCGATGCCGAACCCGACGCGGCGGATGCCGTCGACGCGGCAGCGGAAGTCGAAGCGCACCGCGACGCGTCGTAACGCGCGCTTCCAGGCAGCGCCGCCCCGGCGGCGTTGCTACAGCGGCTCGGCCAGCCCGTGCCGCCCCGCCATCCGCGCCAGCGCGATGCTGTCGCGGATGCCGAGCTTCCCGAACAGCCGCGACTTGTGGGTATTCACGGTCTTCGCGCTCAGGCTGAGCCTGCGCGCGATGTCTTCCTGGCGCATTCCGCGCAACAGCAGCATCGCCACTTCCAGTTCGCGCGCCGACAGCGCGTCGAACGGCGTGCCCGCGCCACCCACGCCCGACAGCGCGAGCGACTGCGCGATCGTTCCCGCGAGATAGCGCCGCCCCGACGCGACGGTGCGCACCGCGCGCACCAGTTCCACCGCGTCGCAGTTCTTGCCGACGTAGCCGTCGGCGCCGGCTTCGAGCAGGCGCTTCGGCATCGGCCCGTCCTCGAGCACCGACACCACCAGCACGCGCGTGCCCCAGCCGCCGCGCGCGATGCGTGCCGTCACCTCCAGCCCGCTGATGCCCGGCAGGTGCAGGTCGCACAGGGCCACGTCCGGGCGCAGGCGCCGCGCCATCGCCAGGCCGTCCTCACCCGTCGCCGCTTCACCCGCGACCGCGATGTCGCCGGCGTCGGCCAGCAGCAGCCGCAGGCCGGTGCGCACCAGCGCGTGGTCGTCGATGATCAGCACGCTGGTCGGCATGCCGCCGAGCCTAGGCGCCCCCGCGGGGCCGCCGCAACGCGAGACCGCGCGTCACACGTACAATGCCGCGCAGGGAGAGGTGGCCGAGCGGTTTAAGGCAGCGGTCTTGAAAACCGCCGTGGCAGCGATGCCACCGTGGGTTCGAATCCCACCCTCTCCGCCAGCCTCGCGCCCCGCTACGCCGCGCGCGTTTTCCTGGCTTCGCGGCAATCCACGCGCGCGGCCTCGAGCATCGGCGGCAGTCGCTCGGCCAGGAAGTCGATGAACACGCGCACCGCCGGCAGCAGGCCGCGACGCGACGCGAACACGGCGTGGCAGATGCCTTCGGGCAGGCGCCAGTCGGGCAACACGACTTCGAGTTCGCCGTCGTGCACGAGTTCGGCGCACAGGTTCTCCGGCAACAGCGTGATGCCGACGCCGCGCCGCGCGAGGGAGCGCAGCAGCGGGAAGTCGAAACCGGACACGCGCGGCCGCAGCGCCACCGATTCCACCGCGCCGTCGGGGCCATGCAGCATCCACTGCTGCGCGTGGTCCTCCTCGCTCATGCTGAGGGTGACGTGTCCGGCCAGGTCCGCCGGCGATTGCGGGCGGCCCATGCCGTCGAGGTACTTCGGGCTCGCGACCAGCAGGCTCTGGATCGGGCCGAAGGTGCGCATCACCAGGCTGCCGTCGTCCTCCAGCTTCGTGCGCACGCGCAGTGCGACGTCGACGCCCTCGTTGATCAGGTCGAAGCGGCGGTTGCTGACGAGCAGCTGCACGCGCACCTCGGGATACAGCGCGAGGAAATCCGGCAGCAGCCCCGGGATCTCCTGCTGCGCCAGGCTCACCGGCACGCTCACGCGTACCACGCCGCGCGGCTGCGCGCTGAGCCGGTCGACGACTTCGCGCGCGGCCTGCGCTTCGGCCAGCATGGTCTGCGCGTGGCGGTACACGCCCTGGCCGACGTCGGTGACGGCGAAGCGACGCGTCGACCGCTGCAGCAGGCGCACGCCGAGGTCGGATTCCAGCTGGCTGATGCGCCGGCTCAGGCGCGACTTGGGAATGCCCAGGGCCCGTTCCGCGGCCGCGAAGCCACCGTGGTCCACGACCATCGCGAAGTAGTAGAGATCGTTGAGGTCCTGCATGGTCGCCCCGGGCTTGGTTCCATATTTGGAACACACATTGGTATCGCACCATATTTATCCCGAATACGCAACGATGGAGCATGGTCCCTGTCGCGGCACCCCGCCGCCCCGGAACGAAGGACAGGACCATGAAGCTTCTCCACATCGACTCCAGCATCCTCGGCGAGCACTCCGCCAGCCGGGCCCTCAGCGCTGCCGTGGTGGCCGCCCGCAAGGCCGCCGACCCGAGCCTGGAGCTCGTCTATCGCGACCTTGCCGCCTCGCCCCTGCCGCACCTGAGCGGGGCCTCCCTGGCCAAGGCGGATCCGGCCGAAGTCGACGCCGCCGACCAGGTGATGCGCGAGTTCCTCGAGGCGGACGTCGTTGTCGTCGGCGCGCCGATGTACAACTTCACCATCGCCTCCACGCTGAAGGCCTGGATCGACCGCCTCGCGGTCGCCGGCAAGACCTTCCGCTACAACGAGCAGGGCATGGCGGAAGGTCTCGCCGGCGGCAAGGAAGTCATCGTCGCCAGCAGCCGTGGCGGTTTCCACCAGGCCAGCGGCATGGACTTCCAGGAGCCTTACCTGCGCCACATGTTCGGCTTCATGGGCATCGACGACATCGCGTTCGTCCGCGCCGAGGGGCTCGCGGTCTCCCCCGAGCAGCGCGCCGCCTCGATGCAGCAAGCCCTTGCCGCAATCGAGGCTCGGCTTCCGCTTGCCGCCTGATCACCGTAGAGAAATGCGTCTCTTCGTGCTGGGTCGCCGCGGATGCGAGGGGTTCAGGACGGGGACCGCCGTGAATACGTCCATGTAGGCTCTTCGAAAACATCCATGTTTTCGACGTCCCCGTCCCGAACCCCTCGCATCCACGGCGACACGCGGACGTGGCGCGCCGAAGCTTCGAGACGCGACGCGCTTTTGCTCTTCCGACGAAGACGCGGGACTCGCTTGGGGCGGCGGCGGGAGCGTGCGGGGACTTCCGGGGGCTTCGGCGCCATGGATGGCGCCGACGAGCCTACATGGACGTATTCACGGCGTCCCCCGGAAGTCACTGCACGCTTCCGTCGCCCTCCCCGAAGCAGATCCCGCAGTTGGGTTCCGGTTGACCAGGGTCAAGGCGAACAGGCACTTGCGTGCGCAGACTGCACCCCATGCTCGCCAATCCCCGCTTCGACGCCGACCTGCTGACCCGCTACGACCGGCCGGGCCCGCGTTACACCTCGTACCCGACCGCGCCGCAATTCCACGCGGGCTTCGGCGAAGCGGAACTGCGCGCGGCGGTCGCCGCCAGCAACGGCGACCCGATCCCGCCGCGCCTGTCGCTGTACGTGCACGTGCCGTTCTGCATGAGCCCGTGCTTCTACTGCGGCTGCAACCGCATCATCACCCGCGACCTCGCGCGCGGCGCGGCCTACCTGGTGCGCCTGTACCGCGAGATCGCGCTCACGGCCGAGCTGTTCGACCGCGACCGTGAAGTCATCCAGCTCCACCTGGGCGGCGGCACGCCCAACTTCCTGTCGCCGGCGCAGCTGGGCGAACTGCTCGACACGCTGCGCAGCCATTTCCGCTTCTCCGATTCGTCGACGCGCGACCTGTCGATCGAGCTCGACCCGCGCTTCACCAACGCGCCGGACGTGCGCGCGCTCGGCGCGCTGGGCTTCAACCGCGCCAGCTTCGGCGTGCAGGACTTCGACCCGGCGGTGCAGGAAGCGGTGAACCGGATCCAGTCGGTCGAGGAAACGCGCGCGGTGGTCGATGCCTGCCGCGAATCCGGCTTCCGCTCGGTGAACATCGACCTGATCTACGGGTTGCCGAAGCAGTCGGCGGAGGGCTTCGCGCGCACGCTCGACACCGTGGTCGACATGCGGCCCGACCGGCTCGCCGTCTACAGCTACGCGCACCTGCCGGCGATGTTCAAGGCGCAACGCCAGATCGACGCGTCGCAGCTGCCGGACGCGGCGACGAAACTGTCGCTGCTGCAGCTGGCGATCGACAAGCTGACCGCCGCCGGCTACGCCTACATCGGCATGGACCACTTCGCCCTGCCCGACGACGACCTGGCGCAGGCGCAGGAACGCGGCACGCTGCACCGCAACTTCATGGGCTACACGACCCACGCCAATACCGACCTGGTGGGCCTGGGCGTGAGCGCGATCAGCCACGTCGGCGACAGCTTCAGCCAGAACCCGCGCGACCTGCCCAGCTGGCAGATCGCGCTGGACGAGGGTCGCCTGCCGGTGTTCCGCGGCCTGCGCCTGGACGAGGACGACGTACTGCGCGCGGACCTGATCCAGCACCTGATGTGCCAGGGCGAAATCCCGATCCGCGCGCTGGAACGGCGCCACGGCGTCGATTTCGCCAGCTACTTTGCCGACGCGCTGGCGAAGCTGGCCCCGCTGGAAGCCGACGGCCTGGTCCGGGTCGGCCCCGACCGCATCGTGGCGACTACGCAAGGACGCCTGTTGTTGCGTAATATCGCGATGTGCTTCGACCGCTACCTCGCACC
>DATJDY010000308.1:0-4089 GCA_035497155.1 Luteimonas sp. | reverse complement strand
TCGTGCACCACGGCCAGGTGCAGGCCGGTGACGCCGTCGGCGGCGAAGTCGACGGTGTGGCCGCGATCTTCGAGGTAATCGCCCAGGTTGGCGGCGATGTCGGTGTTGTCTTCGATCACGAGGATGCGCATTCGGTGTCCTGCTGGGCGGGGGAGCGCCTCTCGGCGATTCTTGCACACGGCTCCGTGAATACACGGCGGCGGGGCGATGGATGCAATGTGGGCGCGCCATCACGGGAAAGAAAGAGGCCCAGGCGCGGAACCCGCGCCTGGGCCAAAGCATTGCCCCGATTACCGAAATCTGCGGAGTCGACGGCGGCACCTGACGAGGAGTGTCGCCGGCGGGCAGGCAGGTCTGCGGCAGGGATCAGGCTACCCAGCCATCGATTAAACGACTGTTAAAAAGACCGTTATAAATTTGTGAAAACGGCGTTTTCCTACGTCGTCTCAAGCAGCCTTGCGACGCTTGGCGGGCAAGGGCCTGTCCGCGACCACGAAATCGACGATCCGGCCAGCGATATCGGCCCCGCTGGCCTCCTCGATGCCCTCCAGCCCTGGCGAGGCATTGACCTCCAGGACCAGCGGGCCGCGCTTGGAGCGAATGAGATCCACGCCCGCCACGCCGAGGCCCAGCACCGCCGCCGCGCGCACGGCCGTCGCCTGTTCGGCGGCGCTGGCCCGCACCGGCTGCGCAGTGCCGCCGCGATGCAGGTTCGAGCGGAAGTCACCAGGCGGCGCCTGCCTCCGCATCGCGGCCACCACCTGGTCGCCGACGACGAAGCAGCGCAGGTCGGCGCCTTTCGCCTCGGCGATGAATTCCTGCACGAGGAAGTTCGCGTACAGCCCGCGCAGCGCCTCCACCATGCCGCGCGAGGCGGACAGCTTCTCGGCGAGCATCACGCCGGCGCCCTGCGTGCCTTCGTTGAGCTTGATGACGTGCGGCGGCGCGCCGAGCATTGCCAGCAGGTCCGTGGTGTCGTCGGGGTTGTCGCCGAACACCGTTGCCGGCAGGCCGATCCCTTGCGCCGCCAGCAGCTGGTGCGCGCACAGCTTGTCGCGCGCGCGGGCGATCGCGGCGGAAGGATTCGGCGTGAAGCTGCCCATCAGTTCGAACTGGCGCAGCACCGCGCTGCCGTAGCGGGTGATCGATGCGCCGATGCGCGGGATCACCGCGCCGTAGCCGGCGATCGGCCGACCCTTGTAGCGCATCGCGAACCCATCGCTGTCGATGCGCAGGTAGCAGCGCAGCGGATCGAGCACGCGCACGCTGTGGCCGCGCTCGCGCGCCGCCTCGACCAGGCGGCGGGTCGAGTAGAGCTTGGCGTTGCGGGAGAGGATCGCCAGCTTCATGCGTTATGGAGTGAAGCGGCAGGGAGTGGAGCGGGTGATGGGAATCGAACCCACGCTAGCAGCTTGGGAAGCTGCAGTTCTACCATTGAACTACACCCGCTTTAGGGGCCGGATTCTATCGCGAATCCGGCCCGCGCTGGCTCAGAAGCGGTTGCCGAAGCTCACGAACAGCGTGGCGTCGTTGCCGCCGGCCTGGCCGACGGTCATCGAGGCGCCGACGTTGGCGTCCATGCCCATCAGGGTCGTGCGGGCGCCGATCAGCACCGTGCCGTAGCTGTCGTCGAAGGCCACGCCGGGCACCGCGTACTGCAGCGAGCCGGGGATGGACTGCGCGCTGGCGAAGGCCTGCGCCGGCGCGTCCTCGAACTCGCGGTCCCAGGTCACGCGGCCGTAGGGGTGGATGCGCTCGCTCGGGCTCCAGCTGAACTGCCAGCCGGCGCTGCCGATCAGCGAATCGAACGACTGCTTCGGGTAGGCCAGCGAGCTGGACAGCGCCGCGTCGGATTCCGCGTAGCCGTCGATCTCGATCTGCTGCGACAGCAGCGAGAGCACCGGGCCGTGGCGGAAATCGCCGTGGCCGAAGTCCCAGCCGGTGCTCGCGCCGACCGTCACGTTGGTGCCGTCGGGCGAACCGCTGTGGATGCGCGTCGCCTGGCCGATCTGGACAGCGCGGTCGATGTCATAGCTGATCCAGGTGTAGCTGGCCTGGCCGTTCACCCAGAAGTTGCCGTTGCGCCAGCCGGCGTAGCCACCCAGGCTCGCGTCGTCCTGGTCGAAGCTGCCGCGGCGCAGGCCCCAGTCCATGCGCGACTGGCCATAGCCGGCGAATGCGCCATAGGTCAGGCCGCCGCTGCGCCAGTCGACGCCGGCGCTGGCCGCCGGCCCCTGGCCGTCGAAATCGTCGCCATTGCCGTAACGCTGCGAATCGCCGCGCACGTCGGCCCACCAGCGCATGCCTTCGCCAGTGCCCGGGGCCGCCAGCTGCGCGTCCACGCGGTCGGCGCGCGCGCGGCCGGTCGCGGATTCGACGTGCGGCAGCATCGCGAGCTGGCGCGGACCCTCGATCATCGACTCGGCGAGCTGCGCGATCATCGCGTGCGCGGCGGTGCTCGGGTGGATGCCGTCGGCGAACAGGTAGCTGCTCGCCACCGACGGATCGCGGTACGAGGCGGGATTGCAGAACAGCGAGGAATCGCCCGCCGGCGCCGGTTGCGCCAGGCAGCCGGCCGTCGTCACGTTGGTGAAGCCGTATGCGGTCGGGTCGGCGACGACCTCGCGCAGGAAATGGAAGGCGTCGACCGGGATCACCGAGAGGCCCGCGCCGGCCAGCCCGCCGAACAGCGCGTCGTTGTAGGCGGTGCCCAGCGCGGTGGCCTGCGCCTGGTAGGCGGCGCCATTGGCGCGCGCGGACGGCGTGAGGCCGAGGTCTGGCAGGTTCGCGACGAGCACGTACTGCGCACCCGCCGCCTTCAGCGTGCCGACGATGCCGATCTCGTTGGTGACGGCGCCGCCGATCACCGCCGGCGCGGTGGCCGGGTTGGTGATCGAGAACATGTCGTTCGCGCCGCCCCACACGCTGTACAGCGCGTTCGGGTCGGCCTTGCCGCCGTTGGCCGCAAGGTAGGCGGTCACCTGCGATTTCAGCGACGGGATCGCGCCGAGGCCGCCCACGGTGTTGGTGCCGACCAGCGCGCCGCCGACGGCGTAGTTGGTGCCGCCCTGGTTGTCGCTGTCGGCGTTGGTGCCGTACGCGTTGGCCAGGTATTCCGACCAGACCAGGCCCGGGTTGGTGGTGAAGCGGCCGATCAGCGCGCCGTTCGGCCCGACCAGCTGGATCAGCACGGGGCGGAAGTGGCCGCTGTCGCTGAGGCTGTCGCCGAAGAACACCGTCTGCGAGAACGGCGACTGCTGCGCCAGGACGGGCGTGGCGGCACAGGCCAGCGCGACGGCCAGGAGGGAGCGGAGGGGCTTGCGGGACAGCTTCATGGTGAACTCCGGGAGAGTGGGCCGCGGCGCGCGATACGCCGGCGGATGGCGCGATCCTTCCACGGCTGGAGCCGGGAGCGCAAGGCGGCGACAATGGGTGGCATGGAAACCACGTCCCTGGGCATCGTCCTCAACGGCTCCCCGCGCACCGTGCCGGCCCCCTGCACCATCGCCGGGCTGCTCCGCGAAGCGGGCCACGGCGAACGCCGGGTGGCGGTCGAGTTGAACGGCGAAATCGTGCCGCGCAGCGCCCACGACAGCCGCCTGCTGGCCGAAGGCGACCGCGTGGAGATCGTGCAGGCCCTCGGCGGCGGCTGATCTGCCGGGCCAAACCCGTCGCCGCGGGCTAAAATCGCGGGATGAACCAACCTTCCCCCGCGCACGGCGACGACCTGCTGGTCATCGCCGGCAAGTCCTACCGTTCCCGCCTGCTCACCGGCACCGGCAAGTACAAGGACCTCGACGAGACCCGCCGTGCCACCGAAGCCGCCGGCGCCGAGATCGTCACCGTGGCCATCCGTCGAGTGAACATCGGGCAAGACCCGAACGAGCCGAACCTGCTCGACGTCCTGCCGCCCGACCGCTACACGATCCTGCCCAACACCGCCGGCTGCTACACCGCCGACGACGCGGTGCGCACCTGCCGCCTTGCACGCGAACTGCTGGACGGCCGCAACCTGGTCAAGCTGGAAGTGCTCGGCGACCACAAGACGCTCTACCCCGACGTGGTGCACACCTTGAACGCGGCCGAGAT
>DATJDY010000307.1:0-1623 GCA_035497155.1 Luteimonas sp. | reverse complement strand
CGGCCGCAGGCGCGGCCGCCATGGCACGCATCACTTCCTGCGCTTCGCCAGCCATGCGGTGACCTGCGGCAGGCGCTTCTCGATCACTTCGCGGCGGTACTTGATGCCCGCGATCGCGGTGTCGGTGGCGCGACGCGAGCTCTTCGCGATGTAGGCGTCGGCGAAGGCGTTGAGCTTGTCGACCATCTTCGGGTCGCGCGAACCGCCGCCGATGCCGGGGTAGTAGCGCGAACGCGAGGTCGAGTCGACCAGCTTGTCCACCTGTTCGCGGTGCGCGACCACGTAATCGAACGCCATGTCCGAGTGGCCGCTGCCGGCGACGCGGGCGATCATGCCCGCGCTGTTGGTCGCGCCCGGCTCGTCGGTGAGCGCCAGGTCCAGTGCGCGCTTCGCGAGGGCATCGTCCTTGGCGATCGCCAGCAGGCCGTACAGCTGGTCCTTGATCAGCGGCGTGGTCTCGGCCTGGGCTTGGGCGTGCAGCTTGTCCCAGGTGGCGGCGTCGGCATGCTGCGCGACGATGCCCAGGATCACGTTGCGCAGCACCACCGGCACGGCGTCGCCGCCAGCGGCGAAGCGGCGCTGCGCTTCGGCGATCACGGCCTGGTCGTCGAGGCCGGACAGCGTGCCGATCATCGTGCTGCGGAGACGGCGCACCGGATCGGCTTCGCCCGGCTTCGCTTCCCAGCCCAGGCGCGCGAACACCGGCTGCAGCGTGGCCTTCGCGTACTTGCGGAACGCGGCCTGCTGCTTCGCATCACCCTCGTAGTAGTAGTCGATCGACGACAGCGCGCCGGCCACTTCCTGCCACAGCTCCGGCGCGGCATCGGCCGGCACCGCGGCGGCGAGGTCGAGGTAATCGCTCAGCGGCTGTTCGCCGGCCATGCCCAGCGCCCAGATGTCGTTCATCAGGCCGAGCTGGTCGATGGTGGCGAGCTTGCCGAAGCCGCCGCGCAGCTGCGCGACCTGCGCCGCGGGATACAGCGTGCGGAAGTAACCGGCCTGGCCGGAGTTCACGAGCAGTGCGCCGCAACCCGGCACCTGCAGCGTCGCCTTGCCGTCGACGACGGTGCGCGCGGGCGCGGAGCCGCCGACGGTCGTCGCGACCACCGGCACGTGCCAGGACAGCGGCGCCTTGCCGGGGCGGTCGCGGGTGAACTCGCCCTGCGACAGCTGCACGGTGGTGTTGCCGCCCGTGCACGTCGCCGAGTCCACCTTGATCATCGGGATGCCCGGCTGCAGGGTGAAGTCGTGCGCGATCTGCGTGATCGGCTTGTCGGACACCGAATCCACCGCCGCCCACAGGTTGTCGGAAACCGCGTTGCCGTAGGCATGCGCCTTGATGTACTTGCGCACGCCGTCGCGCCAGGTGTCGGCGCCGACATAGGCCTCGAGCATGCGGATCACCGCCTCGCCCTTGGAGTAGGTGATCGAGTCGAAGGCCTGGCTGGCCTGCTCGACGGTCTCGACGTGCTGCACCACCGGGTGCGTCGTCGCGATCGCGTCGCGGTTCATCGCGGACTCGCGCACGCCCACGGCCGACAGCGCGGTGTTCCATTCCGGATGCAGCTTGGCGGTGGTACGGCCCTCCATCCACGAGGCGAAGCCCTCGTTGAGCCACAGGTC
>DATJDY010000306.1:0-3771 GCA_035497155.1 Luteimonas sp. | reverse complement strand
GTCTAAGGGCTTTTAGTTCTCTCTCTAATAGTAGTACTAAAGAAAGTGCAGACAGGTTTTATTCTGATGGCGCCGACGCCCCCGGAAGTCCCCGCACGCATCCACCGCCCCCGCACGACGACTCACGCCGCTTCGGGAAAGAGCAGGGGCGGCACCTTCGTAGACGTCGACGCGCGCATTGCTTCGCAACTTCGGGATGCTGCCGTGCGCTTTGGCTCTTCCACCACGAAGTGGCGGGGACGCGCTTGGGGTAGGCGGCGCGAGTGCGTGTGTGTGGGCCGAGCGGCCATGGATGGCCGCGTCCGCGGAGTCAGGCACGGACGACTGACCGACGCGGCGGACCACACGCACGCATTCACGTCGCCCAGCCCCGAAGCGACGAACCCGGCTTACGAAGCCGACGGGCGGAAGGCGTAGAGGCGGGCGAGGTGGGCGGCGACGGCGGGCATCGCGCGCTCGAGGCGCTTCGGCGCGCTGAAGTGGTACTCGCTGCACACCGCGAAGAACTCCTCCGGCGACTCCGCCGCATAGTCGTCGATCGCCACGCGCCGCCCGCGATCCACGTCGCGCGCGAACGCGTCGTACGCGCGCTGGAAATCCCTGGCCCACTCGCGCTGCCACGCCCGCGGTAGCGGCGGCGTGCCGTCGAGCGCGCCGTCGAGCGCATCGAGCTTGTGCGCCATTTCGTGGATGGCCACGCAGAAGCCGCTCCACGGATCGGCGATGTCGGCCTGCACGTCGGCCCACGACAGCACCAGCGGACCCGCGTCCCAGGCTTCGCCGATCAGCTCGTCCTGCCCTTCGTGCATCACGCCGGCCGCATCGACGTGGCTGCGGTCGACGCGGAACGCCTCGGGGTACACCAGCAGCTGCGACCAGCCGTGCAGGCCTTCGGCGCCGAACCCCAGCAGGGGGAGGCAACACAGTGCGGCGAGCCGCACGCGGTCGACGTCCGAAAGTTCGAGGCCGGCGAGCGGGGTGATCGTCTTGCGCTGCAGGAAGCCGGCGGCGAGCGCTGCGAGCGCGGTGTCGGCATCGGGCGCCAGGCGGTGCAGCCACGGCAATGCCGTGCGGGCTTCGCGCCACAGGACCGGATCGATGGGTTCGGGAATGCGGCGCAGGCGCCGCAGCCATGACGTCAGTGGGGCCAACGCCGCCTTGTGCTCAGCGGAACATGCCCGGCAGGAAGCTGTGCCAGCGCGGCGCGTGCACGCTGCTGCCGTCGTCGCTGCCGCCGCGCACGGTGATCGCGGGCTTGATGTGCGTCGCCGCCGGCGGCTTCACCGCGGGCGTGGTGCCGGGCTTGGCCGTGGTGGTGGTCGCGTCGGGCGCCGCGTCGGGCGCGGTGCCGGCGTCGGCCTGGGTGCATTCGCCGCCGTCGCCGCCGGGGCCGTGCATGCGCGGTTCGCGGGTGCCCGCGCTCGCCGCGGCTGCTGCTGACGAGAGCAGGCACAGGGCAAGCAGGGCGGGGGCATGTCGCAATGCGTTCATGGCGGCGATCCTGGAGGGATGCACGGGGCCGGAAGCGGTCCCGCACTATAACAGTCGATGCGGCGTGAAGACCGATGGTTGCAATGCTGCTTTGCAGCAGACAACCGGGGGACGTTCCGGCAGACTGCGGCGGTGCCGCAACGCGCCTTTTCCCCATGAACGAACGCGACCTGCTCGCGCGCCTGGCTTCCGGCCCGGTGAGCGGGGCCGAACTGGCGCGCGAGGCCGGCCAGACCCGGACGGCGGTGTGGAAGCACATCGAGGCGCTGCGCGCCGCCGGGGTGGGGATCGCGGTCCGGCCCGGCCGCGGCTATGCCCTGGAGCGGCCGCTGGTGCTGCTGGATCCGGACGCGATCCGGACGGCGATGGCTCCCGCGTCGCGCACGGGACTGGCCGCGCTCGAGGTGGCCTGGACCATCGATTCGACGAATTCGGCGCTGCTGGCGCGGGAGACGCCGGCGAGCGGCGCCTCGGTGCTCCTCGCCGAGCGCCAGACCGGCGGTCGCGGCCGGCGCGGGCGGGCCTGGGCGTCGCCCCTGGCAGCCAACATCTACCTGTCGCTGGCGCGCCGTTTCGGCGGCGGCCTGGCGCGCCTGGCCGGGCTGAGCCTGGTGGCGGGCGTGGCTGCGGCGGAAGCGCTGCAGGATCTGGGCTTCGACGATGTGCGGCTGAAGTGGCCGAACGATCTTGTCGTCGCCGGCCCCGAAGGCGGGTTGCGCAAGATCGGCGGGCTGCTGGTCGAGGGCGGCGGCGAGGGCGGCGGCCCGGCGCGGGCGGTGGTGGGCCTCGGGCTCAACGTGGCGATGCCGGCCGCGCACGCCGCGGCGATCGACCAGCCGTGGGGAGACCTCGCGGGACTCGCGGGCGGCGTCGCGCCCTCGCGCAACGACGTGGTCGCGGCGCTGCTCGATCGCTGGCTGCCTGCGTTCGATGCCTTCGATGCGGAAGGCCTGGCGGCGTTCCTGCCGCGTTACGCGCAACTCGACGCGCTGGCAGGGCGACCGGTGCGCGTGCATGGCGCCGACGCGGTGCGCGACGGCGTCGCGTGCGGGCTCGGCGCGGACGGTTCGCTGCGGGTACGCGGCGACGACGGCGCGATCTTCGCGGTGCATGCGGGCGACGTCAGCGTGAGGCCTGCATGAGCGCGACGTGGCTGTTCGATCTCGGCAACAGCCGGCTGAAGTTCGCGTCGATGCATGCCGGCGGCAGCCTTGGCGCCGTGCACGCGCTCGGCCACGACGGCGCCGCATTCGAACATGGCTGGGAAATGCGCCTGCCCGCGCACTGCGATATCGCGTGGGTGGCGAGCGTCGCCGCGCCGACCCTGCGCGACGCGTTGCTCGAAGCGCTCGCGGGGCGCGGCAGCCAAGTACATCTTGCGCGCACGCAGGCGACGTTGGGCGGCGTGTCGATCGCTTACGCGGAACCCTCGCGCCTCGGCGTGGATCGCTTCCTCGCGCTGCTCGGCGCGCACGCGCGCGATGCCACGGCGGTCTCGCTCGTGGTCGGCGTGGGCACCGCGCTGACGGTGGACCTGCTCGACGGCGGCCGCCATCTCGGCGGGCGCATCGCGCCGTCGCCGGCGCTGATGCGCGCCGCGCTGCATGCGCGCGTGCCGATGCTGCCCGAAACGGGCGGCACCTGCACCGAATTCGCGGACGACACCGACGACGCGCTCGCCTCCGGCTGCGAGGGCGCCGCGCTGGCGCTGGTGGCGCAGAGCGTGGAGGCGGCCGTCGCTCGAACGGGACGCGCGCCGGTACTGCTGGTGCATGGCGGCGGTGCCCCCGCGCTGCTGCGGCGGCTGCCCGGCGCGGTGCACGCCCCGGCACTGGTCCTCGAAGGCCTCGCGCACCGGGCGCGCGCGTCCGCATAGAATCCACGCATGCTCCAGCGCGCCGCGATCGTCCTGCTCGTCGTCCTCAACCTCGGCACCGCCGCCTGGTGGTGGCTGCATGCGTCGCCACCGGCCGACGTGCCCATCGAAACGCCGGCCGGCGCTGCGCGGCTGCACCTCGTGGCGGAATCACCGCCGGCCGCGCAGGCCTTGGCCGCGGACTCCGTCGCCATGCGCGCGGCGCCCGCATCGACGCCCGTAGCGCCACCGGCAGTTGCGGCCACTGCCGCGCCTGATGCCGCGCAGCCAACGACTGCCAGTGACGCGACGTCTTGCGAAGGGGGCGCCGGCCCCGCGACCGCATGGCGCGTCTGGCTGCCCCGCCTGCCCACGGCGGAGGCCGCGCAGGCCACCGCCACGCGCATCGGCGAAGCCGGTTTCAG
>DATJDY010000305.1:0-1788 GCA_035497155.1 Luteimonas sp. | reverse complement strand
GCTGGCTGGTGCTGAAGACGACCGGCCCGCTGCAGCACACCGCGCGCACGCTGGCCCGGCCGCTGGTGCTCGTGGTCGTGGCCTTCATGGGCCTGGTGAGCGCGTGGTTGCCGTTCCTGGACTCGCGGATCATGGCGCGCTGGTTCGAGGACGGCCATTTCTGGTGGCTCGCGCCGGTACCGCTGCTGGCGCTGGCCAACGCGTTCGCGCTGTGGCGCGCGGCCATGGCCGAGGGCCGCGACGCGAGGCCTTTCCTGCTGACCCTCGCCTTCTTCGCCCTCGGGTTCGCCGGCCTGGTGGTCGGCATCTGGCCGAACATCGTGCCGCCGCGCCTGAGCCTGTGGGATGCGGCTTCGTCGACGTCGTCGCAACTGTTCCTCGGCGTCGGCATCGTGTTCCTGCTGCCGGCGATCCTGGGCTACACGTGGTGGTCGTACCGCGTGTTCAGGGGCAAGGTCGAGGCGGGCGAGGGCTATCACTGATCGCCACGTTTCCTACACAATCGCGGCGATGCATGCCTACGTCTACAAGAGCCTGCAAAGGGCCGATACCTACCTGTACCTCGCCGCGCGGGACGGCTTCGCGCGCGTGCCCGAGCCGCTGCGGACGCGCCTGGGCGCGCTGGCCTTCGTGCTCGACGTCGACCTGG
This sequence comes from Luteimonas sp., assembly GCA_035497155.1. Lineage (GTDB taxonomy): Bacteria > Pseudomonadota > Gammaproteobacteria > Xanthomonadales > Xanthomonadaceae > Cognatiluteimonas. The sequence goes on along the minus strand of DATJDY010000305.1, from coordinate 1,139 downwards.
CGCCTGGCCGCAAGCTCGCGACCGAGGATGTCGCGACCGTGATGGAGAACCTGGCGGCGCGCGGCTTCCACCTGCAATTCCCGCCATCGGGCGCCGTCGATCCGCTGACGGAGGACTGGGGCACCGATGCCTGAGATGCCCCGCCTGGAGCGCGCTTTGCCGCCGACGGCGCTGGCGTCCGGCGTCGCGCTGGCCGCGGTCGCCGGGCTGGGCGGTGCGCCCGCGGCCATCGCCGCGACGCTGGCGCAGCCGGCATTCGCGCTCGCGGTTGCGCGCCGGCGCGGCGTGCCGGCGGCGACGGCCTGGCCGCGGCATGCGCTCGGCCTTGTGGTGTTGTGGGTCGCGAGCGCGGTGTTGTTCGCGGCCCTGGTGGCGTGGCCGTTCTCCTCGTTGCTCGAAGGCGGCAGCCTCGGCGCGGCGCTCGCCGCGAGCCTGGCGTTCGGCATCGCATTGATCGCGGCGTGGCGCGTCTGGCCGCTGTGGCAGGGCATGGCGCGCAGCGGCGGCCACGCCTCCGATCACTGGCGCGAGCTGGCGCGCGTGGACACCGGCGACTGGCGTGGCCTGGGCGCGGCGTTGGCGGTCGTGCTGCTCGCGGCGCTGCCGCTGCTGCTCGCCTGGCCGGGCCTGCTCGGCAGCGGACTGCGCTGGGGCATCGCGCTGGCGTCGATCGTGGTTGCGCCGCTGCTGCATGGCCTGCTGCAGCGGATTCCACCGCCGCAACCACTCGCCGGCGGCTGGCCCGCGCTGGTCGGCGAGGACGGCGACGAGGCCGATGACGTCGAAGGCGATGCGCTCGCCCCCGGCGAAACGCCGGAAACCGCGCTGTACGCCGCCGCCCGCAATGGCCGCGTCGATCGTGCGCTGGCGCTGCTGGAAGCCGGCGCGGATGCGGCCGCGACGCCGCCCTCCGACAGTCGCGACCAGCGTTCGCTGCCCGTGCTGTCCGCGGTGCTGCCCGACCTGCGCCTGCTGCGCGCGTTGATCGGCCGCGGCGTGGACCTCAACGCCATGTACGCCGGCATGACGCCGTTGCTCGCGGCGACCCGCGACAGCTGGCATGGCCGCCCCGAGGCGGTGATGACGCTGCTCGCCAACGGCGCCGATCCGCGCGTGCGCGACCTCGAGGGCAACACGCC
>DATJDY010000304.1:0-1642 GCA_035497155.1 Luteimonas sp. | reverse complement strand
GACGCCGGCGGCGGCGAAGAACCTGCTGCGCTCGCGGCCGACGCTGATCGCGGCGCTGATGGTCGAGCGCGGCGAAGCCGACGCGATGATCTGCGGCCTCGTCGGCCGGTACCACAAGAAGCTCGGCTACCTGCGCAGCGTCTTCGACTTCGACAAGGGCGTGACCGGCACCGCCGCCATGACCGGCGTGATCAACGACCGCGGCGTGTGGTTCTTCCTCGACACGCACGTGCAGCTGGACCCGAGCCCGGAGCAGATCGCCGAGGCCACGCTGCAGGCCTCGTACCGCCTGAAGCTGTTCGGCATCGAGCCCAAGGTCGCGCTGCTCTCGCACTCCAACTTCGGCAGCCATGACGACGCGCCGGCGCGAAAGATGCGCGAGGCGCTGGCGCTGATCCGCGCCCGCGCGCCGAAGCTCGAGGTCGACGGCGAGATGATGGCCGACACCGCGTGGAACCCGCAGCTGCGCGAGCAGATGCTGCCCGGCACCACGCTGTCGGGCCGCGCCAACCTGTTCGTGATGCCGAACCTCGACGCGGCCAACATCGCCTACAACATGACCCGGGTGATGACCGACGGCGTCGCCATCGGCCCGATCCTGATGGGCCTGGACCAGCCGGCGCACATCCTGACCACCGCCTCGACGCCGCGGCGCGTGATCAACATGACCGCGATCGCGGCCGTCGACGCCCAGTTGCGCAAGGAACGCGCCCGCAGGTAGGCGCGGGCCCGCGACGCGGTGCTGGAAATCGGCGCCCGCCTCGCTACCGCTGGTGCGCTTGATGGTGCGCTGCGTGTTCCAGGCCCTGCGTGGTCACCTGGCGTCCGCGGTAGAACTTGTGTGTGGCCACGGCGAGCATCGGCAGGTCCTCGCGGGTGTCGCCATACGCGTAGATCTCCGGATATTCCGCCAGGTCGTAGCGTTCGCGGATGCGCTGGACCTTGCGCGGGCCGCTGCAGTCGCCGCGACGGTAGCCGCCGGTGCTGCGGCCACCGCGGAATTCGAGCTCCGTGCAGACCAGCTCCAGCGCGTGCTCGCGGCACCAGGCCTCCAGGTAGATGTCGAGTGACGCTGATACGACGATGACGCGGTCGCCTTCCGCCTGGTGCCAGCGAATGCGCTCGAGCATCTCCGGCCGCACGACCCGTGGCAGTACCTGCCTGCCGAACGCGAGGCCGGCTTCGCGCAACGCGTGTTCCCTCCGTCCCGCGAAGCCGAATCGCGACACGCTCGTGCGGATGGTCGCGCCAGACACCACCCCCGACCTGTAGCCGACGAGCAGCGGGCCCAGCACGATTTTCCCGATCAGCAGCCGCGCCGATCCCATCGCGAAGTGCACGAATGCGGTAAAGGTGTCCTTCGACGTGATGGTGCCGTCGAAGTCGAACAGCGCGAGGTTGGGCATCCGCCATCCATGGCTTGTGCGTGGTGCCGGGATTCTACCGTGCCGGAAAAGGGGGCTGGCCCCTTTTCCCGACCCCGTTTGTCACCAGCCCGTGGCGAGCAGCGCGTCGAGCTGCGCGAACTGGCCGGGCAGGCCTTCGGCCGAACCGGCGAGGGCTTCGTCGCAGGCCGCTGCCGTCGGGTAGAGCTCGCTGTAGCTGACCAGCGTCTTGCCGTCGCGTTCCTCGAAGGTCACCG
>DATJDY010000303.1:0-2263 GCA_035497155.1 Luteimonas sp. | reverse complement strand
CGAGGATGGCTATCCATCGTGATTTCTCCGCCTCTCCGGGCTCTGCGGGAGCGGCTGGTGAGGAAGCTGCGTCGGGTTGTGCGGCCTGCGACGCGTCGGTGGAAACCGGCTCGGTGGCAGCGGGATTACCGTTCGCACATGCCCGTACCAAGAAGACCGCAACCACGATCGTCACAATCCACGCCAGCACCTTCACCATCGAAGGACCGTCATCGTGCACCAGGGCTGGAGCAGCAGCTTTCTCGGTCCATGCGGCAGGGATCTCCGGACCGGAATCTAGATTGGCCGGTTTGATTTCCGTCGGGTCTTCCTGCGGTACCGGGCATCCACAGTTCGGGCAGGACGAAGCCTTGCTGCTGACATCCCGTCCGCAGTCCTCGCATTTCAACAATGCCATCCATCCCCCTTAACCTTCTCGAGCTCCCCAGCCCGCCCCTCACCGCGCTACATCGTCTGCGTCGGCTTGTCCGCGTTGGTGCCGGCGAGCAAAGCCTCGATCTTGCCGCGCAGCACCTCGCTGTCGCCGCCATCGGCGAACTGCACGCCGACGCCGGCGGCGCGGTTGCCCTGCGCGCCCAGCGGCGTGATCCAGACGACCTTGCCGGGTACCGGCAGGCGCTCGCTCGATTCGGGCAGGGTGAGCATCACGAACACTTCGTCGCCGAGCGCGAAGCGCTTGTTGGTCGGCACGAAGATGCCGCCCGATTTCAGGTACGGCATGTAGGCGCCGTACAGGTGCGCCTTGTCCTTGAGCTGGAGCGACAGGAAACCCTGTCGTGCCCCACCGCCTGTGTTGGCGTTCATCTCGTTCCCCTGGCCTGCGACGGCCAAGCCAATAGCAATTCCGCCACCGCGAGGTCCGCGCGCACCTGCGTGCGCAGCAGCGCGGCGGTGCGGTTCGCGGCGTCGAACCACGCGGCCAGCCTGCGGGTTCGGGCCGATGCGGTCAAGTCGGCGGACGGGTCCGGCGCGGACTGGTTCCTGGCGGCCTGCTCGAGCGCGAGGTCGGCGGCGAAGCGCAGCCGCAGCGCGGCCTGCTCGTCGCCGGTCCAGCGCTGCGCGGTGGCGGCGGCCGAGGCGTCGCCGCGCGCGAGCGCATCGAGGTCCTTCGCGACCTCGCGGCGCAGGGCGAGCCCATCGCCGGCCAGCCATGCGGCGGCCCTGCCGGGATGGCCGCGCGCGGCGTCGAGCGCTTCGTTCGCGGCCTTCGCGTCGTGGCCCTGCGCACGCAGCCAGGCCAGCGCCTCGTCGCGCGGCGGCAACCGGAACTCGAGCTTCTGGCAGCGGCTGCGGATCGTCGCCGGCAGGCGCGCCGGCTCGGACGCGACCAGCCACAGGTAGCGGCCGGGCTGCGGCTCTTCGAGCGTCTTCAGCAGCGCGTTCGCGGCCGCGTGCCCGAGCGCGTCGGCAGGTTCGACCAGCGAGACCTGGGCCACGCCCATCTGCGGCGTGAGCGCCAGCGCCTGCGACAGGACGCGCACCTGGTCGATGACGATCTCGGTGCGCGCCTTGCCGGTGCGTTCGTTGATCGCGTAGCCGATGAAGCGCACGTCGGGATGGCCGGGCCGGCCCCACGGATGCGCGAGCGTGCCATCGGGGCGCAGTTCCGGCGGATCGGCCTGCACGCGCGCGGCGAACAGCGTGCAGCTGCGGCAGCGGCCGCAGGGCTCCTCGCCGGGCGCGCGCGCCTGGCACAGCACGCGCTGCGCGAGGCGCTCGGCGACGATGCGCTTGCCCATTTGCGCAGGACCGCAGAACAGCAGCGCGTGGCCGAGGCGGCCGGCGTCGAGCGCGGCGGCGGCCTGGTCGTAGGCGCGCTGTTGCCATGGGGCGAACGCGGGCAGCGGGGCGATGCTCACGACGGCATGCTCACGCGGGCAGCCCGTTCATGCGCCATCCCGCCACGCGCGCAGCGCGGCCACGGCATCCGCGGCGACGACGTCGGCGGGTCGCGTGGCGTCGAGGATGCGGAAGCGCGAAGGATCGGCGGCGGCGCGCGCGAGGAACGCGGCGCGCACGCGCTCGAAGAACGTGTCGTGTTCGCGCTCGATGCGGTCGGGGCCCGACTCCGGGGAGCCGGCGTCGAACAGGTCGCGTCCGCGCGCACGGGCGCGGCCTTCGTCGACGCCGAGGTCGAGCAGCAGCGTGAGGCCCGGTTGCAGGCCGACGACGCGACGCTCGAGCTCGGCGATGAACGCCGGATCGAGGCCGCGCCCGCCGCCCTGGTAGGCGTAGCTGGAATCGGTGAAGCGGTCGCTGACCA
>DATJDY010000302.1:0-10392 GCA_035497155.1 Luteimonas sp. | reverse complement strand
GACAAGGGCACGATGTTCGCCGACGCGCTCGACTTCGTGACCATCCACGAGTTCGGCCATGGCTACTTCTACGGCCTCCTCGGTTCCAACGAGTTCGAGGAGCCGATGCTGGACGAGGGCCTGAACGAGTACTGGGACCAGCGCATGCTGCGCTCGGAGAAGCATGACCTGCACCTGACCACCACGCCGCTGAAGAAGCTCGGCATCGACCTGCGCCTGCCGGTGTTCGCGTACGAGCGGCTCGGCGCCATGAACGAGCATCCGGCCGACGCGATCGGGCAGAATTCGTGGAACCGCATGTCCGGCGGCAGCTACGGCACCGTGTATTCGCGCACCGCGACCACGATGCGCGACCTCGAGGCCCAGGTCGGCACGCCGGCACTGGAACGCGCGTTCAAGCTGTACTACGCGCGCTGGAAGTTCCGCCACCCGAGCGCCGCCGACCTGCGCGCCGCGCTGGTCGAAGGCACCGGCCGCCCCGACGTCGTCGACCGCATCTTCGCCGACCAGGTCTACGACGTGAAGCCGGTCGACGACCGCATCGCGACGTTCAGCAGCAGCGAAGTGCTGCCGCAGCCCGGCTACGTGATGTACCAGGGTCGCCGCGTCGAACTCACGCCGAAGTCGCTCGACAAGGCCGTGTCCGACCGCCGCGACGCGTGGAAGAAGGCGCATCCCAAGGCGAAGCCGGGCGAAGGCGCGTTCCCGTACCGCACGGTCGTGCTGGTGCGCCGCGCCGGCGCCGACGTGCCGCAGGTGCTGCGCGTGAAGTTCGCCGACGGCAGCACCGCGACCGCCGCGTTCAACGGCGACCAGCCGTGGCAGCGCTTCACCTGGACGCGCAACGCCAAGGCCGTATCGGTCGAACTCGATCCGGACGGCATGCACTTCCTCGATGCCGACCAGCTCGACAACAGCCGCACGATCGACGGCAACAGCGCCGTCGCGCGCCGCATGACGAGCCAGTTCGGCACTGCCCTGCAGACCCTCCTTGCCTTCCTGGTGAGCCTATGAACCGCTCCTCCCGTCGCGGCGGCTTCGGCGCCGCCTTCGCCGCGCTGAAGTCGGCGCTGCAGTGGCGCCTGCTGCTGCTCTGGATCCTCGCCACCCTCGTTCCGACGCTGCTGGTCGCCACCCCGCTATGGGGCACGCTCGACGCGCAGTTCGGGCATTCCGTGCATGCCGCGCAGATCGCCGCGGGCCAGGACATGTCGCTGCTGATGCAGGGCATGGCCAAGGCCAGCGAGAACTTCGGCTGGCTCGCACCGGTCATCGGCGGCAGCACGCTGCTGATGCTGCTGGTCGCGCCGTGGCTGACCGGCATGGTCATCGCCTCGCTGCGCGCCGGCCGCCGGCTCGGCTTCGGCGAGCTGGTGCACGGCGGCGTGTCCGAGTACTGGCGGATGCTGCGCATGATGCTGTGGTCGCTGATCCCGCTCGGCATCGCGCTGGCCATCGGCGGCGCCGTCATGGGTGCGATGGGCAAGGGCGCCGCGCATGCGGTCCTCGCCAGCGATGCCGATGCCGCGGGACGCAACGGCATGATCGTCGCCGGCATCGTGTTCGTGCTGCTCCACGCCACCGTCGAGGCCGGCCGCGGCTGGCTCGGCGCGGACCGCAACCTGCGTTCGGTCATCCGCGCCTGGTGGCGCGGCGTGAAGCTGCTGGTCCGCCGGCCGATCGCGACGCTGCTCGTGTACGTCGTCGCCAGCCTCGTCGGCTACGGCGTGGCCGTGCTGTTCGCGCTGTGGCGCGTGCACGCCGACGGCACCGGCACCGGAGCGTTCCTGCTGTCGTTCCTGCTCGGCCAGGCGGTCATCGCGATGGTGGCCTGGGCGCGCATCGCCCGGGTCACGGGCATGGCGACGCTCGCCGCGGGGCAGGACCGCCCCTGATCCGGCGCCGGCCCTAACGCGACAGCGATCACGTTCGCCGCCCCCCTGGCAGGGTAATCTCCCTGCCAGGGGGCCCAATGCAATCGGAATCCGGCAAGGAGCCGCGCTTCAACCGCCACGGCGATACATGCGCCGTGCGCCTGCTTGCGGCTTCGTCGCCCGCCGACGTGGTCGCGACCATCGCTGCGCGGCTGCCCGTGGCGATGGAGGCGGCGTTCTGGTCGACGGCGTGGCCCGAATCCATCGCCAGCCTTCCCGCGGATGCGCGCGACGTCGACATCGCGCGCGCGGTGCGCGAAGTGGCCGCGTGGCAGTCCGAGGGACGCTGCGATCCCCGCTACGTCGTGATCTGCGCCGGCGCCGATGGCGGCACCGCCGTGCTGCGGCTCGCCGCGCCCATGCCTGCCACGGCAACGCCCGAAGCCCGCCTCGCCGCGACGCGCATGGCCGAAGCCCTGGCACTCGAACGGCTCCGCGGCGACGTCGCCCGCTTCGAGAAGTCCGAGCGCCTGCAGCATGCGCTGTACGCGATCGCCGACATGGCCGGCTCCGGCCTCGACATGCCGGACATGCTGCGCGGCCTGCACCACATCGTCTCGGGCCTGATGTACGCCGAGAACTTCTACATCGCGCTGTACGACGAGGCGAGCGACAGCCTGCGCTTCGCCTACTTCGCCGACACCGTGGACCAGCACCAGTATCCGGCCGACGAGGTCGTGCCGATGTCGAGCCTCGAACGCGGGCTCACCTGGTACCTGGTCAAGGACGCGCGGCCGATGATGGGCAGCACCGAGGAGCTGCGCGCGCGCATGTCCGGCCCGCTGGAGCTGCACGGCGCCGACAGCAGCGACTGGCTCGGGGTGCCGATGATCCGCGACGGCCGCGTGCGCGGCGCGCTGGTCGTGCAGAGCTACCTCGAGGGCACCCGCTACACCCAGGGCGACATGAACCTGCTGGCGTTCGTGGCCGAGCACGCGCTCACCGCGATGGAACGCCGCGAGGCGCGGGCGCAACTCGAGCACCGCGTCGAGGAGCGCACCCGCCAGCTCGCCGAGGCCAACCGCGACCTGAGCCGCGAGGTCGCCGAGCGCCAGCGCGGCGAACGCCTGCAAGCCGCGCTGTACCGGCTCGCCGCGCTCGCCAGCAACGAGGAGGGCAGCGACGCCTTCTACCGCAGCGTGCACCAGATCGTCGGGGGCCTGATCAACGCGCGCAATTTCTACATTGCGCTGGTGTCCGCCGACGGCACGGAGGTCACCTTCCCGTACGCGGTCGACGCCTGCGAGACGGACTGGTCGCCGCGTTCCTTCGGCCGCGGCATGACCGAATACGTGATGCGCGCCGGCAAGCCGCAGGTCGTGGACACGCCGCGCATGCTCGAGCTGGTGCGCGAAGGCGAGGTCGATCCGCGCTTCGTCGACGGCACCGTGACCAGCTGGCTGGGCGCGCCCCTGCTCGGCAGCGGCGGTGTTTCCATCGGCGCGGTCGCGGTGCAGTCGTATTCGCAGAGCCGCGGCTACGATGCGCGCGACGCCGAACTGCTCGCCTTCGCCGCGCACCAGATCGCCAACAGCCTGCAGCGCCGCATCGCCGCCGAGGAACTGCGTGTGGCGAACACGCGCCTCGAGGAACGCGTCGAGCGCCGCACCCGCGAGCTGCGCGAACAGGTCGCGCAGCGCGAACAGGCCGAGGCGCGGTTGCGCCACCAGGTGATGCACGACCCGCTCACCGGCCTGCCGAACCGGGTCCTGCTGCGCGAACGCATCGACCGCGCGGTGGCGGGCATGCGCGACGGCGCGCGGCGGCCGTTCGCGCTGCTGTACATCGACGTGGACCGGTTCAAGCAGATCAACGACACGCTCGGCCACCTGGTCGGCGACGACGTGCTGCGCGAGGTCGCGCAGCGGCTGTCGCGCATCGCGCCGGCGCCGGACCTGGTCGCGCGCCTGTCGGGCGACGAGTTCGCGATCCTGGTCGAGGAACTCGACGGTGCCGAAGACGCGAGCCGCATCGCCACCTGGGTGATCGAGGCCTTGCGGCGCCCGGTGCTGGTCGGCGAGCGCGCGGTGCAGACCAGCGCCAGCATCGGCATCGCCGTCGGCGACCGCGGCTACGTGGACACCGACTCGGTGCTGCTCGACGCCGATCTCGCGCTGTACCGTGCCAAGGAGCGCGGCCGCAACCGCTGCGTGGTCTTCGACGACGAACTGCAGCGCGCGGCGCGCGACGGCCTGGCGCTCGAGCGGCAGATCGGCGAAGGCCTGGAACGCGACGAGTTCCAACCCTGGTTCGAACCGCTGGTGCGCCTGGACGACGGCGAAGTCATCGGCCACGAGGCACTGCTGCGCTGGCACCATCCGCGCCGCGGCGTGCTGCTGCCGGGCCAGTTCCTGCAGGTCGCCGAGGACAGCGGCCACCTCGACGCGATCGACTGGCGCATCTTCGAGCGCGCCTGCGCCGCGGCGGCCTCGCTGCCCGGTGACGGCTTCGTGTCGATCAACCTCGGCGCGCGCGTGTTGCGCGACGCCGAGCTGGATGCCCGCCTGGCCGCGCTCGTCCGCGCCGCCGGCCTCAAGCCCGGCCGCCTGTGCGCGGAACTGGGCGAAGACGCGCTGCTGCAGGATCCGGATGCCGTCGCCGACGTGCTGCACCGCCTGCGCGATGCAGGCATCGACGCCATGCTCGACGACTTCGGCACCGGTCGCTCCTCGCTGCCGGTACTGCATCGTTTCCCGCTGCGCATGATCAAGATCGACCGCTCTGTGGTGGCGCTGCTCGATGGCGACGGCGACGGCGGAAGCGAAAGCGGCAACGCCGACGACAGCCGCGGCCGTGGCCGCGCGGTCCTCGCCGCGGTCATCGCCCTCGCCCGCACCCTGGGGCTGGAAGCGCTCGCAGTCGGCGTCGAGAACGAAGCCCAGCGCAAGGCGCTGCTGGCGATGGGCTGCCACTACGGCCAGGGCTTCCTGTTCGGCCGCGCGCATCCCGCGCCCGCGTCTCGATCCCTGCGCTGAGCGCGCGGTATCCTGCCGGCATGGCAGGCAACATACGCATCGGCATCGGCGGCTGGACCTACGCGCCCTGGCGCGACAACTTCTATCCGAAGGGCCTCGTGCAGCGCCGGGAACTCGAGTTCGCGAGCCGGCACGTCACCGCGATCGAGGTCAATGGCACCTGGTACGGCGCGCAGAAGCCGGCGATCTACGCGAAGTGGCGCGACGAAGCGCCCGACGGCTTCGTGTTCTCGGCCAAGGCGCCACAGCGCATCACCCGCTCGCGGGTACTCGCGAATGCCGGCGCGCAGGTCGAGGATTTCCTCGAAGGCATCGCGACGCTCGGACCCAGGCTCGGGCCGATCGTGTGGCAGTTCGAGCAGGGCCGGCGCCCGCAGCGCGAAGACCTCGCCGCATTCGTCGCCGCGCTTCCGGCCAGCGCCGGCGGCGTGGCGTTGCGCCATGTGCTGGACGTTCGCGATCCCGAATGCATCGATGCCGGCTATCTCGCGCTCGCGCGACGACATGGTTGCGCGACGGTATTCACCGACTCGACGGAATACCCGTCCTTCGCCGACCTCACCGCGCCGTTCGTCTATGCGCGCCTGATGCGCTCGCGCAGCGACGAGGCGACCGGCTATCCGGCCGCGGAACTGCGGCAATGGGCCGAGCGCATCCGCGAGTGGGCGCGCGGCGGCGCGCCCGCGGACCTGCCCTACCTCGATGCTGCGGCGCCGGTCTCCACCCCCATGCCGGGGCGCGACGTCTTCGTGTTCTTCATCTCCGCCGCGAAGGAACGGAATCCGGCCGCGGCGATGGCCCTGCTGCGGCTGCCCGGGCTCAACGGCCCCGCTGGCTGATCGCCACGCTGCCCAGGATCAGCAGCGCCGACAGCGCCATGCGCCAGGTCGGCGCCTCGCCGAGCAGCATCCAGGCCCACAGCACGCCGAACACCGGGATCAGGTAGGTCACCGTCGAGGCCCGGCTCGCGCCGATGCGCGCGATCAGGCGGTAGTACATGACGAACGCGAGCCCGGTGCAGACCACGCCCAGCAGGCCCGCCGACCACAGCGACGCGACGGCGAGCGGATGCGCCGGCCACGTCGCGATCGCGAACGGCGCGGTCAGCAGCGCCGAGGTGCCCAGCGTCGCCGATGCGACCGCCGCCGGCGGCAGCCCGGTCAGGTGCCGGCGTACCAGGTTGATGCCGACGCCGTAGAGGAAGGCCGCGGTCGCGCCCGCCGCCACGGCTTGCGCGACGCCACTGCCTGCGGTGCGTCCGCTGGCGAGCACGACCACGCCCGCGAAGCCGACCACCAGCGCAACCGACCGCCGCACGCCGATCCGTTCGCCGAAGAACAGGAAGCCGACCAGCGCGGTGAACAGCACGGTCATCGCGTTGGCGATCGCGCCGATCCCGGCGGGCGCGCGTTCCGCGCCCCATGCGAACAGCAGGAACGGCACGGCCGAATTGATCGCGCCGATCAGCGCCAGCTTCGGCCAGAGCCGGAGCGGGAAGCGGTCGCGCGCGCGCCACAGGAACGGCAGCAGTACCAGCGAGCCGAGGGCGAGCCGCACCGCCACCAGCGGGAACGGGCCGAAGTCGGCGGCGGCCACGCGCATGAACAGGAACGAGGCGCCCCAGATCGCCCCGAGGACCGCGAGTTCGAGCGGCGTGAACCAGGTGCGCGACTGGAGCGAAGCTTGGGGGAGGGACAGGGCCGGACTGGACATGGGCACACCAGGCGTTGCGGTTGCGCCATTTTCCGGTGCCGCCGGCGCGCCGCAAGCGCATACTTTCCGGGTCTGCCATGAACCAGATTTGAGGCTCGAATGGCCCTGCGCTCCGACTGGCTCCCCGCCCTCGCCGCTTTCGAGGCCGCCGCGCGCCACCAGAACTTCGCGCACGCCGCGGACGAGCTGAGCCTGACCGCGAGCGCAGTCAGCCATCATGTTCGCAAGCTCGAGGACCGGTTGGGCGTGGCGCTGTTCCATCGCCATGCGCGCGGCGTGCAGCTGACGCCGGACGGTCGGCGCCTGGCGGACGCCGCCGGCAGCAGCCTCGCCGACCTCGATGATGCGGTCCGCGGCGTGCGTGCCGCCAGCGAGGACGAAACCCTGGTACGCGTCGCGACGTTGCATTCCTGGGCCTGCGGCTGGCTGCTGCCGCGCCTCCCCGCGTTCGCCGCCGCGCACCCGGACCTTCGCCTCAGCATCGAAACCGGCTTCGCGCTGGCGCGCTTCGAGGAAGGCGGCCCTGACCTCGCGATCCGCTACGGCGACGGGCAGTGGCCCGCCCTCGCCTCGCGGCTGTTGCTGCGCGAAACCCTGTTCCCTGTCGCGGCGCCGGGCCTGGCCGGCATCGACACCATCCGCACGGCGGACGACATCGCCGCGTTGCCGCTGGTCGCGGATCTGGGGCGGCAAGGCTGGCCGGACTGGTTCCGGGCCGCGGGCGTGCGGCACGCGGAGCCTCGCGAACGCTATCGCTTCACCGACTCGAACGCGGCCCTCACCGCGGCGGCGCAGGGGCTGGGCGTGGCGCTGGCGCGCGAGCACATCATCGCGCCGTTCCTGGACTCGGGCGCGCTCGTGCGCCTGCCCGGGCCGACGCTCGACGCGCGCTACGGCTATTTCCTCGCATGGCCCTCGCACCGGCGGCTGCGCCCGTCGGCGCAGGCGTTCGCCAACTGGCTGTTGCACGCGGCGGGCGACCCTACACTAGCCGCATGATCGCCATCCGACTGGTCGAACCCGACGTCGCCGCCCGATGACTTCCGCCGACAACCGCAAGGCGTTCCTGCAGATCCACTTCTGCGTGCTGCTGTGGGGCTTCACCGCCATCCTCGGCAAGCTCATCACGCTGCCCGCGTTGCCCTTGGTGTTCTGGCGCATGCTGCTGGTGACCGGTGCGCTCGCCTGCGTGCCGCGCGTGTGGCGCGGGCTGCGCGCGATGCCGGCGCGGCTGCGCTGGTCGTACGCGGGCATCGGTGTACTCGTGTCGCTGCACTGGCTCACGTTCTACGGATCGATCAAGCTGGCGAACGCTTCCGTCGGCGCGACGTGCATGGCGCTGGCGACGGTGTTCACCGCGCTGGTCGAACCACGGCTCGCGCGCAGCCGGTTCTCGTGGCGCGAGGTCGCGCTCGGCGTGGCCGTGCTGCCGGGCGTCGCGCTCGTGGTCGGCGGCGTGCCGGCCGGCATGCGCATCGGCATCCTCGTCGGCACGGTGTCGGCAATGTTCGTCGCGCTGTTCGGTTCGCTCAACAAGCGCCTGGTCGAGCACGCCGATCCGCTGACGATGACCGCGCTCGAACTCGGCTCGGGCACGCTCGCGATGTGCGCGCTCGCGCCGCTGATGCCCTTCGTGTTCCCGGTCTTCGCCGGCGACCTGCTCGTGCTCCCGGGTGGGCGCGATGCGCTCCTGCTGTTCGTGCTGGCGATGGCCTGCACCCTGCTGCCGTTCGCGCTGTCGCTGGTGGCCTTGCGGCACATGAGCGCGTTCGCGGCGCAGCTGGCGGTGAACCTCGAGCCGGTCTACGCGATCGTGCTGGCGATCCTGCTGCTGGACGAACAGCGCGACCTCTCGCCGGCGTTCTACGGCGGGGTCGCCATCATCCTCGGCGCGGTCCTGGCCTATCCCTTGCTGGTCCGGCCGCGACGGCTGGAGCACGTCGAGGTGCTGGCAACCGGCGAGGCCAGGGACATCACCCGCTAGCGAGCCCGGGCAGTCCATACGCCCCCGGCTTGGCGCGGCGCCGCATGCAGGCAGGCCAGCCCCGCGCTAGGCTCCAGCGCAAGGCGCAGCCCGCGCCGCCATGGGGGAAGACGAATGAACGCGAACGCACAGGCCGACCTCGGCAAGCTGGTGCTGCGCCTCGTGCTGGGCGTGCTGGTCCTGCTGCACGGCGTCGCGAAGCTGCGCGGCGGCGTCGGCCCGATCGGCGAGATGCTCGCCGCGCACGGGATCCCGGCGCTCGTCGCCTATGGCGCCCTGCTGGGCGAAGTCGTCGGGCCGCTGCTGCTGATCGCCGGTTTCCATGCGCGCATCGGCGCGCTCCTGGTCGCGATCAACATGCTGTTCGCGTTCGGGCTTGCCCACCTCGGCCAGCTCGGCCTGCTCAACGAGCAGGGCGGCTGGCAGCTCGAACTGCAAGGCATGTACCTGGGCACGGCCGTCGCACTGGCCCTGCTCGGTCCCGGCCGTTACAGCGTGAACGGCCGCTGAGGCCTCGACGGCCCGCGGAACCCGCGGGCCCTTCCATCGGTCTGTAACGGCATGGAACCCCTGTCCCGACGACTTCCCCGGCGCGATTTCGTCGCCGGTTCGACCATGGCGGTCGCTGCCCTGGCGCTGGGTTGCAGCCGGCGCGGCGACGCCACGCCCGTGCCGACGCCGACGCCGACCGGCAAGGTCAGGATCACGGCCTTCTCCGATGACGGGCGGCGCCTGCGCACCGAATCCGTCGACAAGGTCGTGAAGACCGACGCGGAGTGGCGGCGGCAACTTCCGCCGCTTTCGTACGAAGTCGCGCGCCATGCCGATACCGAACGCCCGTTCACGGGGCCGCTGCTCAACGAGCATCGGAAGGGCGTGTTCCGGTGCCTGTGCTGCGACACCGCGCTCTACGACTCCGCGACCAAGTTCGAATCGGGCACCGGCTGGCCGAGCTTCTGGCAGCCGATCGCGCCGAACAACGTCGCCGAAATCCGCGACCGCACGTTCGGGATGGTCCGCACCGCGATCTCGTGCGCGCGTTGCGATGCGCACCTGGGCCACGTCTTCGACGATGGTCCACGTCCCACCGGCCTGCGCTATTGCATGAATTCGGCCGCGCTGCGCTTCGCGCGGGGAGCCACCGCATGACCCTGCGACGCCACACACTGTCCGCCTGCGCCGCCGCCGTGCTGCTCGGCGCCTGCAACCTCGCCGGCGCGCGCAGCAACCCGGTCGCGCTGCCCGACCCGAAGCTCGACATCCCGCGGGCCGCGAAGCCCGGCAAGGCCGTCGCGGTTTTCGCGGGCGGCTGCTTCTGGGGCGTCGAAGCGGTGTTCGAGCACGTCCGCGGCGTCAAGGACGCGACGTCCGGCTACTCCGGCGGTGGCGCGCTCAGCGCGCACTACCAGATCGTCGGCACCGGCCGCACCGGCCACGCCGAATCGGTGCGCGTGACCTACGATCCGTCCCAGGTCACCTACGGCCAGCTGCTGAAGGTATTCTTTTCGGTCGCGCACGATCCGACCCAGCTCGACAGGCAATCGCCGGACGTCGGCCCGCAGTACCGCTCGGAAGTCTTCACCGCCAGCAAGGCGCAACGCGATGTCGCGACCGCGTACATCGCCCAGCTCGACGCGGCGAAGGTGTTCGACAAGCGCATCGCCACGCGGGTCGAGCCGCTCGACGGCTTCTATCCCGCCGAGGCCTACCACCAGGACTACCTGCGCCTGCATCCGGACGAGCCCTACATCGTCTACAACGACGCGCCGAAGCTCGTCGAGCTCAA
>DATJDY010000301.1:0-8294 GCA_035497155.1 Luteimonas sp. | reverse complement strand
GTGGGATGACGCCGGATCGCTGCTCTGCGTGGGGCTGGATCCGGAGCCGGCCAGGTTCCCGGCGCTCTTCGCCGGCGACGCGGACGCCGTGTTCGCGTTCTGCCGCGACATCGTCGACGCGACAGCGGAGTACGCCTGCTGCTTCAAGCCGCAGATCGCGCACTTCGCCGCGCTCGGCGCAGAGGACGCGCTGACGCGGCTGATCGCGCACGTGCACGACGCGCACCGGGGCATCCCGGTGATCCTCGACTCCAAGCGCGGCGACATCGGCTCGACCGCGCAGCGCTATGCCATCGAAGCCTTCGACCGCTACGGCGCCGATGCGGTCACCGCCAATCCCTACCTCGGCCGCGATTCGCTGCAGCCATTCCTCGACCGCGCCGACCGCGGCGTCGTGATCCTGTGCCGCACCTCGAATCCGGGCGCCGCCGACCTGCAGGACCTCGTCGTCTCGCCGGGCGAAGGCCGCGCCGCGCGCCCGCTGTACCAGCACGTCGCCGAACAGGTCGCGCGTGGATGGAACGGCCACGGCAACTGCATGCTCGTCGTCGGCGCCACCTGGCCGGAGCAGCTGCGCGAAGTACGCGAAATCGTGGGGGATGACCTGCCCTTCCTCGTGCCCGGCGTCGGCGCGCAGGGCGGAGACGCCGAGGCGGTCGTGCGCAACGCGAAGACTGCCGACGGCACCGGCCTGGTCGTCAGTTCCTCGCGCGCGATCCTCTACGCATCATCGGGCGACGATTACGCCGAAGTCGCGGCCACCGCCGCGCGCGAACTGCGCGACACGCTAAACCGCGCCCGCTGATTCCGGTTCCGCGGGCTGGCCGTCGCCCGCATGCCTGCCGGCAACGGGTTTCGCGGCGCCGAGCCCACCACCGATTCCGCACGCAAGACCGATGATCAACCCGATGGCGCCTTCGCGCCCGATCATCCGCCGCAGATCCTGCAGCTCCCCGCTGCTGGCCCCCAGCGCGGCTGCGATGTCCGCCGACGCCTGTCCGTTGACGAAGCTGTTGATCGCCGACGGCGTCGTGCCGATGGTGGCCGCCAGCCCCGGACTGCCGCTGCCGTGGCGAACCAGTTGCTCGATGCCCGGAATCGTCGTTCCGGCGCTGGATGCGATACCCGCAAAGCTCATGACCTTCCCCCTGAAGGACCTTGACTGGAACGCGGCCCACCCGGGGCCTCAACCAGCGCCGAGTTTAGCCCTGAATCGGTGTCTTGCAGACAGCCACGACAACCAGGGCCCAGAGACCGAGCGCGGCGAGGAAATTGACCGTGAATACCGCGCCCCTCAGCCTGACGTTGCGCGTCAGGATCTGGATCGCGCTGTGCAACACACGGCCGGCGACGAAAACCCAGGCCAGCGCCAAGGCCCCTGGCTGCGACGGAAACTGCAGCAGGATCAGGCAGGCTGCATGGAAGAAAAGCGGCCATTCGAACTGGTTCGACAGGTTCGCGCTGATGCGCGGCTCGACGGATGCCCACGGATTGCTCCCGTCCGGCCGGCGACCGACGCCCCACACGGCAGGTGCCCGCGCAATCGTCAGCAACACGTACAGGAACGCCGACCAGGCAACGTGCACGGCCATGGGAAAGATCAGCGCATGTGACATGATCGTCAGCCTTCGCCCCCCGCATTCGGTAGCGCGATCCGCAACAGCTTCCCGGTGGCACCTCGTAGCTCGGAGCGCTCAAAGAGCCTCGATTGGAACTCAAAGTCGGGGCTGATGCTGACCACGAGGAGTTGCTCGAAATCGCCCTTTCTCTTGACGCTGACCTTCGGGGCCTTTTTCTCGGGAGAGATGGTTTTGACCTCGACCAGCCTGCCTTCAATCGTGCCATCGGAACCGGCTTTCAGCGAACCGTGCCTGCGCATGCCAAACTTGATCTCGGCGTAGATTTCTCCCAGTTCGCCCCAGATCTGTAGATATCTCCCGGTGTTCTCCAGGTGCCTTCGAGCGCAATCCACGAGGTCGTAAAAAATTCCGGTTTGCTCCACGACACTGAACGGGAAGCCCTCGCGACTCCGGAAGGGTTCGATTTCGCGCGCCTCCTCTTCCGGCTCGCCCTCAAGCTGCGAATTGATCCATTCCCAGCTGATCCACTCGCCGTCTTCCCAGATGCCATCTCCAGGTTCCATCTCCGCACCTGTCATTGCACAGCGAGTGTTTGTCATGCGACGCCTATGGACTGGTTATGCGGTTGAGGATGCTGCGGGCCGCAGCGATCGGGAATCGGGCGAAGATGGCGAGGAACACGGCCGCCCGCGTCGCCAGGCCACGCCGCGGGGCCTCGAACTTGCGGAAGTAGCGCCACAGGCCGCGGTGCTTGTGCCATTCGACGAACATCGGACGCGCGCGGCTCGAGACGCCGCGGACGTGCAGCACGACGACGTCGTTGGCAACCGCGACGACGGCGCCCGCGGCGCGCGCGCGACGGCACAGGTCCAGGTCTTCGGCATGCAGGCGATAGCCCGCGTCGAAGCCGCCGATGCGCGCGAACAGCGCGCGCGGCAGCAGCATCAGCGCGCCGGAAACGGCGTCGACCCGCTGCAGCGGTTGCGACGGATCGGCGGGCACGTCGAGCCGCGTTCCGCGGGGCGCCCGCAGCATCGCGGCGAAATCGGGATCGCGGCGGCGCGCTGCGGCGTCATGCACGCCGTCTTCGCCGACGAGGTCCGCGCCCACCAGCCCGCCGCCGTCCGCGCCACCGAGTGCGCGCGCGTGGTCGCGCAGGCGCACGAGCGTGTCGGCTTCCACCAGGCAATCCGGATTCACGAACGCGAGCCACGCGGCCGCGTCGCCCGCATCGGTCGCGCCCTGGTTGCAGGCCGTGGCGAAGCCGGGGTTGTCGGGGTTGGCGATGAAGTGCACGCGCGGATCCGCGGCGGCGTGCCGTTGCACGATGGCGACGGTGTCGTCGCCGGAGGCGTTGTCCACGACGCGGATCGCGACAAGGCTCGCCGCGGCGCGCAGGCGCGCGAGGCAATCGTCGATCGTCGTCGAGCTGTGGTGCGTGACCACGACCGCGGCGATGCCGCCGTCGTTGCCGCCGTCTCCGGCGTCAGCGCTCCCGTCCAGCAATCCGTCGTGGCCCGTCCCCGCCATGCCGGGATTGTAGCCGCCGCCTAGCCGGGGAACGCGAACTCGGCCTGCGGCAGCGGCGGGTCGACGAGGCGCTCGCGCCGGGCCAGGTCCTCGCGCACGGCGCGCAGCGGATCCTGCATCAGGAATTCCGCGAGCCGCGCGTGCCACGCCGGCCAGCGCGCCGCGATCAGGTCGAGGTCGCCGTCCGCGGGCGTGCCCTCGCCGCCGCGCGCGACGAACGCGGTTTCGCACAACGCATTCCGCCAGCCCATGCCGGCCAGCCGCAGCGACAGGTCGGTGAGCGCGGCGTACCACGACGCGCAGCTCGCGGCATCCACGCCGCCGGCCCGCGCCCGCGCGCTGCCGCGCAGCAGCACGGCGTGCGCAACGGCGGACGGGAGTTCGGGGTGATGCGGCGGCATCGCCGCGCAGGCCGCCGCGAGGCGCGGCAGGTCCGCGGGCATCGGCGCGATCTCGCCGACGCGCGGCCAGGACGCGGCTTCGCCGGCGTTGCACCATGGTGTCGCGGTGGCGATGGAGGGGTCGCGCTGCAGGCACGCCGCCAGCTGCACGAGCCAGCCCGGCGCGGGCACCGCATCGGGCGCGAGCACGGCCACGTCGGCATCGCCGCAAGCCGCGAGTGCCTCGGCGAGATGCGCGGCCTCGCCGACGCTGCGCTGGCGCCGCGTGCAGCTTGCGTCCAGCGGCGTGGCGGCGAGCCAGCGTTCGACGATCGCCAGGCCGCGCGGCCCGGCCTGCGCGTCGTCCGCAAGCCAGACGCGCGTGCCGGCCGGCGTGCACGCATCGAGCGCGGCGAGGCAGGCGTCGAGCGCCGCGTCGTCGGTGCCCAGCGGCACCAGCACGACGGGCAGCGCAGGCGCTGCCGGCCTGCGCGCCGTCACCGTGCCTTCGGCTTCGGCTGCAGCGGCTCCATCGCGCGGAAACGGCGACCGTACTCGTCGGTCAGCGCGCGCGCTTCTTCCGGATCGCGCACGATCGTCGGCGTCAGCAGCACGATCACCTCGTTGCGGCCGCTGCTCGTCGAGCGCGTGCCGAACAGCGAGCCGATTACCGGGATCCGGCTCAGGTACGGCACGCCGGAGGAACCATTCTCCGCGCTGTCGCTGATCAGGCCGGCCAGCATCACCGTGTCGCCGCTGCGGATCGCGGCTTCGGTCTTGAGCCGGCGCGTGTCGATCGGCACGTTGCAGTTGGCGGCGTTCGACGCGCAGCTGCTCGGCACCGCGCCCGGGGAGCTGACTTCCTGCACGATGTCGAGGAACACGATGCCGTCCTTGGTCACGCGCGGGCGCACCTTGAGGATGACGCCGGTGTCGAGGTACTGCACCTGGCTGAAGGTGCCGGTGTCGGCGACGCCGCCCGGGTTGAACGAGACCGACTGGATCGGGATGCGCGTGCCGACGTTGAGCGTGGCCTCGTAGTTGTTGCGCACGAGCACCGACGGCGTCTGCAGCAGGCGCACGTCGGTGACTTCGTCGAGCGCGTTGATCACCGCGGCGGCGTTGCGGCCGAGGAACGTCCACGCGAGCCCCGGATTCGCGCCGCCCGCCGGGCGGATGCTGCCGGCGATGTCGCCCCAGATGCTGCGGCCGAGCGCGCTCGGCAGGCCGGCGCCACCTTCGGTCGTCGGCCGGTTCACGGCCTGCTCGAAGTACCAGCTCACGCCGTACTTCAGGTCGCCGCCGAGCTTGACCTCGACCACCTGCGCCTCGATGTGCACCTGCATCGGCATCACGTCGAGGCGCTCGATCACGTCGCGGATCGAACGCCAGGCCTGCGGGCTGGAGCGCACGAGCAGCGTGTTGGTTTCGTCCACCGCGGACACGCCGACGCGATCGCCGTCGACCTCGAGCGTGACCGCGCCGTTGCCGGACTGGCGCGGGTCGAGCGACAGCGTGCCTTCGCCCAGCCCGCCGCCCGCGTTGTCCGCGCTGCCACCGACCGACGCGCTGCTGGTGGCATCCCCGCCGACGCCGCTGTCCTTGATCTCGGTGGACTGCAGGCCCGGCATCAGGCTCGGCGCGCTCGAACGCGAACCGCGCGTCGCGCCGGCGCTGCCGAACACTTCGGCGAGGCGGTCGGCGAGGTCCTTCGCCTTCACGAATTTCAGCTCGTACGAGAACAGCTGCGGACCCGCGCCCGCCCCGTCGATGCGGTCGAGCCAGTCGCGGATGCTGTCGAGGTACGCGGGCTGCGGCGTGATCACCAGCACCGCGTTCGCCGCTTCCAGCGGCATGAAGCGGAACATGCCGGCGACCGGCGACTTGGCCTGCTCGCCGAACACCTTCTCCAGGTCCTCGACGACGTCGGACGCGCGCCCGGATTGCAGCGGGAACACGCCGACCGACATCGACGCCATCCAGTCGACATCGAACACCTGGATCGTGCGCAGGTAGTTCTCGAGCTCGGCGCGCGAGCCGGCGACGGTGATCGTGTTGCGGCCGCTGTCGGCGTCGATGATCGCGTTCGAGCGCGCGTAGGGCTTGAGCACCTTCGCCATCTCCGTGGCGGAGATGTAGTGCAGCGGCACCACGCGTGTTTCGTAGCCGTTGGCGACCGACGCCGAACCGCTGCGCGCGGACAGGCTGCCGTCCAGCGGCTGGTCGGCGCGGACGATGTTGTAGCGGCCGCCGCTGTACACCATGCGCGCGTTGTTCCAGCCCAGCACCATCTCCAGCAGGTCGCGCGCGCCGGCGGCACTGACCGGATGCGGCGTGGACAGCGTCACCGTGCCCTGCACGTCGGGCGCGATGACGTAGTTCTGGTTGAGCATGTCGCCGAGGATGGTCTTGACGACGACCGGCAGCGGCGTGCCCTCGAAGTTGAAGGTCGAACCCGCGCCGGACGGTTGCGGCATCCGCGGCGCGGACGCGGCGGCGTCGGTGTCGATCACGTGGCCGGTGCCACGGCGGATCACCGGTTGCAGGCGCGCGTCGCTGCCGTTCGCGGCGTCGGCGGCCGCGGCGGCCGCCTGCTCGGCGGGCGTCGGCGCGACGGGTGGCACGCCATTGCGCTGCACCGTCGGCGGCGGAACGCTGGCGCAGCCGGCGAGCGCGCCGGCGAGCAGGCCCGCCGCCAGCAGGCGGAGGCCGCGCGCGGAGGCGGGTCCCTGCGTGCGCGGGGTCATCGTGAAAAGCCGGAAACGGCGGAAGTCCATGGCATGCACTCTACGGATTGCGGGCGGGCGTGCCCGGCGACTGCGTGTTCTGCGGGGTTGCGGCTGGCGGCGATTGCGGCTGCGGTCGCTGGGCTTCGCGCCGCAGCTGGGCGCGGCGCGCTTCGATGCGGCTGCGGATCGCGTTCATCTGCTGCGCCACCTGGCTGGCTTCGGGCGCGGCGGGCGCGGCGGGCGGTGCGGGTTCGGCGCGAGTGGCGGGCATCGGCGCCGGCGCCGGCGCCTGCATCGGCATCGTGCCCGGCGCGGCTGCGCCGGTGCCATCGCCACCGGCCCAGACGCGCAAGTCGAGTTCGCGACGGCCGCCCGGGCCTTCGAAGACCGCGGCGCGCGGCCGCAATTCGACCAGCCGCCAGCCTCCGAGGCCCTCGGCCGACTCGCCGTCGCGCACGCGGACCGATTCGCCACCCTGGGCCGGCTCGACGATCGCCATGCGCAGGCGCGGCGTGATCAGCACGCTGGTGAGCACGTAGTCGAACGCCGATGCGTCGGCGCGGGCGTCATTGCCACCGCCGGGGATCACGAACGGATGCGGGCTGCGGTCCTGCGCGAACGGCGGGCGCGACGCGAATGCATCGAACGGCGCCGGCGCGGCCGCGTTCGCATCCGCGACCGGCTGCGGCAACGCCTGCGCCGCGACGCTCGCCGCGTCGGCGGCAGCGATGCGACCGCCCATGCCCGCCCACGCCAGCGCCGCCCCGAGCACTGCCCAGGCCGCGGCGGCGGCAAGCAGCCAGGTGACGGGCGCGATGCGGTCAGCGCGCATTGCCGGCCGCCCCCGCGCCCGCGCCCGCGTCCGCGGTCACCGCATTCGCCATGTTCGCCGCGCCGGCAACCGGCCGCAGGTAGCCGTAAAGATCGAATTCGACATCGAGGCCGGCGTTCTGCGCACCGCCCTGTCCGGGCGCCTCGAAGAAGCCCTGTGCGACGACGCTCACGTTGTCGACGAACAACACCGGATGGCCGCCTTCCAGTCCCTGCAGCAACGCGCCGAGCTCGGCGCTGCCGCAGCGCAGGCGCACGTGCATGCCGGCCTTCGGGTGGCCGGCATCGGCCGGCGCCTGCTCGGCGGGCGAGCGGTTGCTGATCGCGCAGCCGCGGCCGCCGGGGCTGGCGCGCCCGACTTCGGCCTCGAGCCGCTGCGACAACGCCGCGGTCGCCAGTTCGACGGTGGCCTCCGGCAGGAACGCGGGTGCGCGTGCATCGAGCGCGCGTGCGACCTCGAGGCGGCGCGCGATCTCGCCGGACTGCGCGAGTTGCGCGTTCGCGCGCGCGTCGCGTTCCTGCAGCGCCTCGATGCGCGCATCGGCATCGCGCATCGGCAGCGTCCACCACGGATGCACGAACACGAAATAGGCGGCGGCGACCACGGCCGCGAGCAGGCCGAGGGCGAGCCAGCGGTCGCGCTCAGTCACGGCCTGCATCGGCGCCTCCCGTGGAAGCAGCTGCTGCTGCACCGGTTGCGGCGTCGGGCGCGGCCGGCGCCACCACCAGGTCGGCGGTGAGCGTGAAGCGGTCGCGGCCGCTGCGCGGGTCGGGCTGCAGCGTGCCGGTCAGCGCGGGCGAGCGCCACTGCGGCGCGCCTTCCATGCGCGCAACCAGCGCCGAGGCCTGCGCACTGCGGCCGATCAGCAGCAGGCGATCGTTGTCGATGGCGAGCTTGTCGAGCCAGGTGTCGTCGGGCAAGCGACGCGCGACCTGGTCGAACACCGCGACGACCTGCGGCCGCCCGGCGCGCGCGCGCAGGATCCAGGCGCGGCCGTCGACCAGCGCGACGAGTTCGGCCCGCTGCTGCGACACGGCGCGCGCGGCCACGGCCTGCCGCGCGACCTGCGCCTGCAGCCGGCGCGCCGCATCCTCGCGATTGCGCAGCACCAGCGACAGCATCGCCCCGGTCGCGAGGAGGAAGACGATCGCGAGCAACAGGTTCCAGCCGCGCGCCGGATCATGCCGGCGGCGACGCAGCTCCGGCGGCAGCAGGTTCACGCCGACCGGCTCGCCCTGCGCAT
>DATJDY010000300.1:0-4519 GCA_035497155.1 Luteimonas sp. | reverse complement strand
TTGCAGGCGAAGGCTTCCGGTGGCTCGAGCGTGCCGTCCGAAGCCGCGAACAGGCCGGGCTTCGCGGGTTCGAGCGCGAGATGCCGTGCGCCCGCCTGCGCGACGAGGCCCGTGCCCGCCATGCGCACGACGAGCGTGCCGAACAGCGGATCGGCGTAGGTCCCGGCGCATTGGCGCAGGGCGCGCGCATCCGGCTTCCACGCCCAGTCGCCCCACGCCGCGTCCTTGCGCGCGTCGGCGATGGCCTGCGCCCGCTTGCGCGCCTTGCCCGCGACGCGCTCCGGCAATGCGGCCACGGCCGCATCGAGCCGCGCCTCCTCGCCGTCCTGTCCGGTCGCCAGGCCGATGAAGGCCTTCATGACTTCCAGTTCGAAGCCTTCCATCGCGCTGTCGCTGTTCACCGCCAGCGACAGTCCCGCATGCGCGGAAGGCACCAGCACCGTCACCGACACCGCGCCGACGTAGCTGCCGGGATGCATCAATGCATGCTGGCCCTTGTACGTGCAGGCATACCAACCCAGGCTGTAGCCGTCGCAATCGATCTCGCCGTCGGCGAGCTTCGCAGCGGCCACGGGGCGTTGCGCGCGCGCGAAATCGCGAGGATCCAGCCCGGCACCGGCGCCGCCGATCCCGAGGTTGGCCTGCATCCAGGCCGCCATCGCATCCGCCGACGCGAGCAATCCGCCGGCCGCGTGCATCAGCGCATCCGGCTTCGGTGCGCTTGCATGCCACGCGTCGCCGTCCCACTGATGGTTCCACGCGACGCGTCCGGACGCGACCTTCGACGGCCGCGAGACCACGCCCGCATCGAGGCGCAACGGGCGCAGCACTTCCGCGTCGAGCCAGTCGCGCCAGTTGCGCCCGGTGCGGGCCTCGAGGGCGGCGCCATAGACCAGGTCGCCGAGGTTCGCGTAGCGGAAGCCCGGCGCGCGCGTGGTGGCCTCGGAAGCGAGCCAGCGCGGATAGTCCGCGGCGGGCAAGTCGCGCACATAGGCAGTGACGAAGTTCAGCGTGTCGGTGGACAGGCCTTCCTGGTGCGACAGCAAATCCGACATGGTGATGCGTGCGGGATCGGCGGGCGCCGGGAGGCGCAGCTGCGGCCAGACGTCGGCGAGCGTCGTGTCGAGGGGCAGCACGCCCTTGCGGTCGAGCACCGCGCCAAGCAGGCCCATGAACGACTTGGTCTGCGAGGCGATGTAGAACAACGAGCTTCCGTCGACGGCGGCATCAGCTGCCGCGTCCGCATCGACGCGACGCGTGCCGTGCACGTCGATCCACGGCGCGGCATCACCCTGCACGATCACTGCCGAAACCGCCGGGAACGCGCCTGGCGTGCGCTGCGCGGCATCGAGCGCGCGTTCGATCGGCTGCGTGAGTCCAGGCGCCACGTCCCCCGCGGGAACGGGCGTGTCGGTCGCAGCGGCCAGGGCAGCCGGGGCCCAGGCCAGCAGCGCAAGCCATGCGGGAACAAGCCATCCGGGCGCGAGGGAACGAGGCAAGGGCATTGCGGGCATCCGGTTGGCGGTTGCCTGCATGGGAGACACCACGCGGGCCGCCGGTTGCAGCCCGCGCACTGCTTCATCCCGGGCCGGCCTCAGTGCTTGGCCGGCTTGTAGTTCCCGCCGAGGTTGCGCGATGCGATGTTGATGCGGTTCCAGCCGTTGATCGCCACCACCAGCAAGGTGAGGTCCACCAGCGCCGCGTCGTCGAACAGCCGCGATGCGCGCTCGTACAGCGCGTCGGAGACGGCATCGTGCGAAGCCAGTTCGGTCAGTTCTTCGGCCCAGGCCAGCGCGACCTGCTCGCGTTCGGTGTACAGCTTCGTCTCGCGCCAGGCAGGCAGCAGGTACAGGCGCTGCTCGGTCTCGCCGGCGGCGCGCGCGTCCTTGCTGTGCATGTCGAGGCAGAACGCACAGCCGTTGATCTGCGAGGCGCGCATGAGCACGAGCTGCACGAGCGCCGGCTCCAGGCGGCCAGCGGCCTCGACCTGCTGGGTGAGCGCGATCAGCGGCTGCATGGCGGGATAGTGCTTGACGACGGAAAAGCGGTTCATGGGGACGGTTCCTTCGATGGCCGGCGACCGGAATGGCCGCCGCTTCAGTGCAAGGACGCCGTAGGCGGCGGGTTCGTGACCGCCCGCAGCCGCGCGAGCTTGCCCGGATGGCGCAAGGTGTGGATCGCGGTGATCCGCTCGCCGTCGCATTCGATCCAGGTCGCACCGAACAGCGTGTCGCCCTGCAGCATGAACAGCGCCGGGGCGCCGTTGAGCGTCGCGAACTCGTAGCGCACGCCGACGCCCGCGTGCAGGTTGCGCCCGATCTGCCGGTACAGCCGCGCGAGCCTCTCGGCGCCCCGCAACGGACGCAGCGTCGCCCGTGCCACCCCGCCGCCGTCGCTGAGATGGATCGCGTCCTCGGCGAACAGCGCTTGCAGCGTATCGAGGCTGGGCTCGGCCATCGCCGCGACGAAGCGCTGCAGCAGGCGCCGCTGCGCGGCCTCGTCCACGTGGAAACGCGGCCGCCCTTCGCGCAGGCGCCGCTTCGCGCGATGCACGCGCTGGCGGCAGGCCTCCTCCTCGATGCCGAGGATACCCGCGGCTTCGGCGTGGCTGTAATCGAAGACTTCGTGCAGCAGGAAGGCCGCGCGCTCCTCCGGTCCCAGCCGTTCCAGCAGCAGCAGGAACGACAGCGTCAGCGACTCGCTGCGCTCCAGCGCGGCATCGGGATGCTCGGCATCGGGCACCAGCGGCTCGGGCAGCCACGGGCCGGTGTAATGCGCGCGTTCGGCCTTCGCGCGGCGCAGGCGATCGAGCGCGATGCGCGTGGTGACGGTGACCAGCCATGCCTCGGGGTCGTCGAGCGCCGCCACTTCCTGGTCGTGCAGGCGCAGCCATGCATCGTGCAACACGTCCTCGGCGTCGGCCGGCGTGCCGAGCATGCGGTAGGCCAGCCCGAACAGGCGGCTGCGGTGGCGTTCGAACAGGTCGGTACGGGGATCCATGCCAGTGCTCCGTCGGGATCGAAGCCAGGACGCATCGGCGGGCACGAACGTGACCGCGCCGGCTCGCGGCTCAGCCGGCGGTCAGGTCCGCGCGGCACCGTCCGGGTAAATTTTCCCGTCCCCCGATGATAACCAGCTCAGGAAGCTCCATGCCCCGAACGACGATGCTCCGCCTGCTCCCGCCGCTGCTGCTCGCCGCGGCGGCAATGCCGTCCGCGGCGATGGCCCAGTCGCACGCCAGCCTGGCACCGCAGGACGGCAGCAAGGCGGATGGCCATTGGACCGGCCGCGGCGAACTCGGCCTGGCGCTGTCCCGGGGCAACACCGACAGCGAAAGCTTCATCGGCAAGTTCGACGTGGCCTACGGCAATGCGCTGCGCAAATACGCCTTCGGCGCCTCCGGCCAGTACGCCACGACCGACGGCGAGGAAAGCGCGCACCGCTACGAACTGCACGGCAGCACCGGCTTCCGCCTGGGGCCGCGCAGCTATGTCTACGCGTCGCTGCGCAACGAACGCGACGCTTTCGCCACCTACGAGTACCAATGGACCGCCGCGTCGGGTTTCGGGTACGACGCCATCCGCGGCGAGCGGCAGCGCCTGTTCTTCGAACTCGGGCCCGGCTATCGCTTCGCCAAGGACCAGGACGTGCGCGTCCACCACAATCAGGCGATCGCGCGCGGCCTGGCCGACTGGAACTTCAAGCTCACGGACACCGCCTCGCTGGTCGACAACGTGCTGGTGGAATCCGGCAGCGACAACACCTTCGCCCGCAACCTCTTCGGCGTCCAGGTCGCGGTCAGCAAGGGCCTGCAGATGAAGGTCGGCCTGGAGACGCGTTACAACAGCCATGTCGGTGCCGGCATCAGCAACACCGACAACCTGACCACGGTGAACCTGGTCTACGACTTCAAGTAGAACGAGCCGCCACGCTCACGCACGGCGCAGCAACTGCCCCGCGCTGCCCGTGCGTTCCCCGCCCTCGAACGCCGGCTGGCCGTTCACCACGACCAGGTCGAAGCCTTCGGCCTGCAGCGTCGGATGCACGTAATCGGCGCGCGCATGCACCTTCGCCGGGTCGAACAGCACCAGGTCGGCCTTCGCGCCCTCGCGGAGCGTGCCGCGATCGGGCAGGCGCAGGATCGAGGCCGGGAACGACGTCGCCTTGCGCACCGCTTCCTCGATCGACAGGCGCGACGTGCGCACCGCGAACTCCTCGATGAACTTCGCGTAGGTGCCGGCCGAGCGCGGATGGCTGCCGCCCGGTGAGCCGTCGGTGCACAACCCGACCATCGGATCGAGCAGCAACCGGTCCTGCAGGGCCTTGTCCATCACGAAATGCGCGGCTTCGCCACCTTCCGGACCGATGTCGACGAGCACGTCCGGGAACGGCTTCCCCTGCTCCGCCGCGACCTGCGCCAGCGTCTTGCCGGCATGCGGGCCGGTGCCGAACAGCAGCGCGCCCGGGCCGTTGCGCTTCTCCATGCGCTGCTGCAGGTATGCGCGCAATTCGTCGCGGC
>DATJDY010000299.1:0-1859 GCA_035497155.1 Luteimonas sp. | reverse complement strand
GCGGCTGGCTGCTGTCGAGCAAGTACAGCCACGCCTACACGCCCGACTCCACCGCGATCGCCGAATTCTCGAACTACCTGCGGCACCGCGGCGTCCCCGGCGGCGTGCTCGCGATCACCGGGCGCTTCCCGCGCGCGGCGTTCGGCGTGGCGCGCGCGCACCGCATCGAGCTGCTCGACAGCGACAACATGTGGGACGAACTGCAGCCGCTGCTCGACGACGCGCAGCACGCCGCCATCGACGCCCCCGCGCGTGCGCGGCTGAAGTGGCTGTTCGCGCTGGCGTGGCTGGCGGCGTTCGCGATCGGCGCCGCCGTGTTCCTCGGCGGCCGCCAGGCCGAGGTCCATGGCGACGCGCTCGTGTCGGCGATGACCTCGCATGCGCCGCTGCGGGATGCCGCCCCGGAACCGGCCGACGAACCCCCGGTCGCGGCCACGGCGTCGGGTCCGTCATCCGCGCCCGCAGGTGCCAACGACGACAACCCCGCACGGGGCAACGACGCGCCGGTGCCCGCGCCCGCCGCGCCGACGGCCTCCCCCGGGGCAGCCAGCGCCGGCAGTACGCCGGCCGAAGTCGCCATGCGCCGCCGCGCCATCGCCGAAGCCGTCGCCCGCATGCCCCACGTGCGCAGTGCCGTCTGGCCCGCGCCGTCGACCCTGCAGGTGGTGGTGGACAGCGACCGCTTCGACCCCCGCGAGCGCCTGTGCCCCCTGCTCGAGCACGATCCGGACCTCCGCGCCTCGCGCCTGCAGGTGCAGTACCCCGCCAGCAGCGAGCGGCCGGTGCGGTTCCTGCAATGCCAGGCCTATTGAGACGGGGCCGCGCAGCCCGTAAACTACGCGGCCCAGCGATTCCGGGCGGTTAGCTCAGCGGTAGAGCATTGCCTTCACACGGCAAGGGTCGCAGGTTCGAACCCTGCACCGCCCACCAGATACGAAAAGGCCACCTTCGCGGTGGCCTTTTCGTTTCGCAGCCCGGCGCGCTCATTCCGAGCCGGTGCGCGCCCGCGGCTCGGCCGCCGCCACGTCGTCGTTGCTCGCATCGGGCACCAGCAGGACCGTCGCCCCCCGCAGGTCGCCGAGCAGCGCCGCGCGCAGCCGCGCGAACAGGCGCACCGCGCGCTCGCGCCGCACCGACAGCGCGTACCAGCCCACGCACAACCCCAGGAAGGCGGCCAGGATCAGCACGTTCGGCACATCCAGCCGCATCGCCTGCCCCGCCGCCAGCCCGACGACGAGGCTGAAGCCGCCCAGCACCGCGCAGATGCCCATCGCGCCGAAGCCGGCTTCGCTGAGGTAGTGATGGATGTGGTCGCGCCCTGCGGAGAACGGCGAGCGCCCCTCGCGCAGGCGGCGCACGATCAGCACCAGGCAGTCGACCACCGGCACCGGCAGCAGCCACAGCGCAAGGACCGGGCTCACCGGGTGCCCGGGATTCTGGGTCAGCCGGAAGCAGCACCAGGCGATCGCCAAGCCGAGCAGCGCGCTGCCCGAGTTGCCCATGAACACCGCGGCGCGCGCGCGCCCCGGGACCCGGAAGTTCCACGCAAGGAAGCCGGCGACTGCACCGCCGAGCACCACCACGCGGCCAGCCAGCTGCGCGTTGCCCGCATACAGCGCCGCGCAGCAGAACATCGCCAGCGCGCAGAGCACGAGCGTCCCGGCGAGGCCGTCGACGCCGTCGATCAGGTTGATCGCGTTGATCAAGCCGACGGTCGCGAGGATGGTCAGCGGCAACGAGAGCGGACCCAGCGTGTGGCCCGACATGCCGAGCGCATCACCGATCTGTTCGACGCGCACGCCGCCGACGTAATACAGGATCAGGGCCGCGGCGGCCTGGGCGAGGATGCGCCACCACCA
>DATJDY010000298.1:0-5830 GCA_035497155.1 Luteimonas sp. | reverse complement strand
GGGCGATAGATGTCGGCGACCTGCGCGTGGAAGGCGTCGCGCGCCTTGTCGTCCGGCAACAGCCGCTCGGCGATCCATTCGGTGCTGCCCATGCCGGCAGTGGCCGTCTGGCGCACCGGAGCGGACGCGAACCGCGGCAGCGCGGCGAGGAACTGCGACACCGTCAGGTTGCCGGCGCCGTAGGCCGCGCCGACCGAATCGGCGTAGACGCGCTGCTCGCGCTCGTCGAGCTGCGCGAACGCGCCGGACAGCGCGTCCTGCAGCTTGGGCGACAGCGCGAACCGGTAATAACCGTTGCCGTGCGCGTTCGGCATCACCCACGCCGGGCAGCTGCCCGCGTCGGCGAGTTCCATGCGCCCTTCGGCGCCGGTGAACAGCATCTTCTGCGTGCGGATTTCGCCGCCGTCGGCATAACGCACGACCAGCGGGATGCCCCACGTTTCCTTCGCGCTGGCAGTCGATCCGATCGGCAGGTAGCGCTGCTGCGACAGCACCAGCGCAGGCTTCGCGCCGCTGCAGTCGAGGTCGACCTTCACGAAAGGCACGCCCGGCTGGTCGATGAAGCTGAAGAAGGCGCTGGCCACGGCTTCGGGCGCATCGCTCTCGGCGGCCACCGCATGGATCAGGTCGGCACTGGTCGCGTTGCCGCGCGCATGCGCCGTCAGGTACTTCCGGATGCCGGTGCGGAACTGTTCGGGCCCGATGTACTGCTCGAACATGTTCAGCGTCGCACCGCCCTTCTGGTAGGTGATGCCGTCGAACGCCGACTGCACGTCGGTGAAGTCCTTGATCGGCTCGTGTACGCGCCTTGTGCTGGCCAGGCTGTCGGCGCCCATCGCGCCGATGGCGCCCTCGAGCAGGCCACGGTCGGTATGCGCCTCGGGCTGCAGCTGGCCATGGATCTTGTTGCCCATCCAGGTCGCGAAGCCTTCGTTGAGCCAGATGTCGTCCCACCAGCGCGTGGTGACGAGGTCGCCGAACCACTGGTGCGCGAGCTCGTGCGCGCTGACGCCCCAGAACGCCTGGCGGCGGCTCACGGCGGAGGTTTCATCGGGGAACATCAGGCTGTCGCGGTAGACGATGAGTCCTGCGTTCTCCATCGCGCCGGCCCAGAAGTCGGGGGCCGCCATGTTGTCGAGCTTCGCGAACGGATACGGAATGCCGAAATAGCTCTCCAGCGCGCGCACGATTTCCGGCGTGTGCTCGAGCGAATACTTCATCCGGCCGCCCTGCCCCTTCGCGGCGACGCCGCGCAGCTTGATCGGGCTGGTGCGCTCGCCGTTCGGCGCGATGTCCGGGCCGGGCACGACGTCCCACGGGCCGACCGCGAACGCGACGAGATAGCTCGGCAGCGCCTCGGTCTTCGCGAACTGCACCTCCTTCATCGGGCCCTTCAGGTCGGTGGTCTTCACCTCCGGCGCGTTGGCGACGACGACATCGGCGTCCGGCACGGTGAAGGTCATGCGCCACGGCTGCTTGAAGCTCGGCTCGTCGAAGCCCGGGAACGCGGTGCGCGCGCCGAGGGGCTCCATCTGCGTCATCACGTAGTCGTTGCCGTCGGGCTTGACCTTGTAGGCGCCCTGCAACTGGCCGAACGGCGCGTCGTAGTCGATCGCGATCACGCCCTTGCCGGGCGCGATGGCCATCGGTGCGGTCAGCTTCAGCACGCCGGACACGTCGACTTCGGCGGCGGCGAGCTCCTGGTTGCGGCCGTTCCGCGGCATGTACACGGCCCTGGTGATGTGCAGCCCCTTGCCGTGCATCCAGATCGTGTCGGTGGGCTTGGCCACGTCGACGCTGATTTCGACGCGTCCGGAGAAGCGCTCCTGCGTCGGGTCGATGGTCAGGTGCAGGCCGACTTCGCTCGGCACCACGTTGCGCGGCAGCGGACCCGTCGGAATGGTGGTCGCCTCGGCGGCGGACGCCAGGCCGGTGGCGGCCAGCAGGGCGGTGGCGAGCAGGGTGCGGCGCAGGATCATGGTCGGTGCCTCCGGGGTGATCCTGCGAGGGTAACTCGGGCGCGGACCGGTGCGACCATGACGAAAGTCCCGGCCCGCGCCCGGCCCGCGCCGACGCCTGGCACCGCGTCACCCGCCCGTCGCAGGGGCTGCGACGCGTGAATGCCAGTCTCGCCCGCATGGCCGCGCAGATCGCACTCCACTTGGGCATTCATCCGCGCGCCGCCGACGCCCCGGATAATGGCGGCATGCCCTCGCCCGCCGCAGGCCCGCCGACCGCGGGTCACGCCGACCCGACCGCCGGTTTCCACCCCGCCGTCGCCGGCTGGTTCGCGCGCGCATTCCCCGGCGGCGCCACCGAGGCGCAGCAGCAGGCGTGGCCGGCGATCCGCGACGGGCGCCACGTGCTGGTCGCCGCGCCAACCGGCTCGGGCAAGACGCTCACCGCCTTCCTCTCGGCGATCGATGCGCTGGTACGCCGCGGCCTGGCGGCGGGCGGCCTGCCCGACGCGACGCAGGTGGTCTACGTTTCCCCGCTGAAGGCCTTGTCCAACGACATCCACCTCAACCTCGATGCGCCGCTGGCCGGCATCCGCGAGGAACTCGCGCGGCTCGGCCTGCCGGACGTGGAGATCCGCACCGCGGTGCGCACCGGCGACACGCCCCAGTCGGAACGCGCGGCGCTGCGCAAGAACCCGCCGCACATCCTGGTGACCACACCGGAATCGCTGTACGTGCTGCTCGGATCGGAATCCGGGCGCGCGATGCTGGCGCCCACGCGCACCGTCATCGTCGACGAGATCCACGCCGTCGCCGCGAGCAAGCGCGGCAGCCACCTGGCACTGTCGCTGGAGCGCATGGAAGCGCTGTGCGGCGCGCCGCTGGCGCGCATCGGCCTGTCGGCGACGCAGAAGCCCATCGACGAGGTCGCGCGCTTCCTGGTCGGCGCGGCGAACGTCGCGGCCGACGGCACGCCCGCCTGCGCGATCGTCGACATCGGCTACTCGCGCCGCCGCGACCTCGCGCTGGAGCTGCCGCCGGTGCCGCTGCAACCGGTGATGTCGAACGAGCACTGGGAACTCGTCTACAAGCGCCTGGCCGAGCTCGTCGAAGCGCACCGCACCACGCTGGTGTTCGTGAACACGCGGCGCATGGCCGAACGCGCCGCGCGCCACCTTGGCGACCTGCTCGGCAACGAGCACGTGGCCGCGCACCACGGCAGCCTGGCGAAGGAACTTCGGCTGGACGCGGAGCAGCGGCTCAAGGCCGGATCGCTGAAGGTGCTGGTCGCGACCGCGTCGCTGGAACTCGGCATCGACATCGGCGACGTCGACCTCGTCTGCCAGCTGGGTTCGCCGCGCTCGATCGCGGCATTCCTGCAGCGCGTCGGCCGCTCCGGGCATTTCGTCGGCGGCACGCCGAAGGGCCGGCTGTTCCCGACCTCGCGCGAGGACCTGGTCGAATGCGCGGCGCTGCTCGACTGCGTGCGTCGCGGCGAGCTCGATGCGCTGGTGATGCCACGGGCGCCGCTGGACGTGCTCGCGCAGCAGATCGTGGCCGAGGTGTCCGCCACGGAATGGTCCGAGGACGCGCTGTACGACTGGATGCGGCGCGCCTGGCCGTACCGCGACCTCGAGCGCGCCACCTGGGACCAGGTCGTGCGCATGCTCGCCGACGGCTATGCCACGCGCCGCGGCAACCGCGGCAGCTACCTGCACCGCGACGCCGTGCACGGCCGGCTCCGCGGCCGCGCCGGCGGGCGGATGACCGCGGTGATGTCGGGCGGCACGATCCCCGACACCGGCG
This sequence comes from Luteimonas sp., assembly GCA_035497155.1. Lineage (GTDB taxonomy): Bacteria > Pseudomonadota > Gammaproteobacteria > Xanthomonadales > Xanthomonadaceae > Cognatiluteimonas. The sequence continues at coordinate 2,066 of DATJDY010000298.1, read as the reverse complement.
ACTACAGCGTGGTGATGGAACCGCAGTCGATCATGATCGGCACGGTCAACGAGGATTTCGCCATCGAGTCGATGGCCGGGGACATCTTCCAGCTCGGCAACGCCAGCTACCGGATCCTGCGCGTCGAGACCGGGCGCGTGCGCGTCGAGGACGCGCAGGGCCAGCCGCCGACGATCCCGTTCTGGCTTGGCGAGGCGCCCGGGCGCACCGACGAGATGTCGGTCGGCGTGTCGCGGCTGCGCGAGGAAATCGCACAGCGTGTCGGCGACGACCCCGAAACGCTGGTCGCATGGCTGATGGAAGAAGTCGGCCTGCCCGAAGAGGCCGCGCGCCAGCTCGCCGACTACTGCGCCAACCAGCAGGCCGCGCTTGGCGTGATGCCCACGCGCGAGACGATCGCGCTGGAGCGCTTCTTCGACGAATCCGGCGGCACCCAGCTCGTCATCCACACGCCCTACGGCAGCCGCGTCAACCGCGCCTGGGGGCTGGCGCTGCGCAAGCGCTTCTGCCGCAAGTTCAGCTTCGAGTTGCAGGCGGCGGCGACCGAGAACGCGATCGTGCTGTCGCTGTCGACCAGCCATTCGTTCCCGCTGATCGAAGTCGCGGGCTACCTGCATTCGAACACCGCCGAGCACATCCTCGTGCAGGCGCTGCTCGACGCGCCGCTGTTCGGCGTGCGCTGGCGCTGGAACGCGACCACCGCGCTGGCGCTGCCGCGCTTCGTCGGCGGCAAGAAGGTCGCGCCCCAGCTGCAGCGGATGAAGTCGGAGGACCTGCTGGCCAGCGTGTTCCCCGACCAGGTCGCGTGCCTGGAGAACATCGTCGGCGAGCGCGAGGTGCCCGACCATCCGCTGGTCGCGCAGACGATGGACGACTGCCTGCACGAGGCGATGGACACCGAAGGCTGGCTGTCGCTGCTGCGGCGCATCGAGTCGGGCGAAGTCGAGGTCGTCGCGCGCGACGTCACGGCGCCCTCGCCGTTCGCGGCAGAGGCGCTGAGCGCCAAGCCGTACGCCTTCCTCGACGACGCGCCGCTGGAGGAGCGTCGCACGCAAGCCGTGATGACCCGCGGCATCGCCGACCGCGGCGATGCGGGCGACCTCGCGCGACTTGACGCGAACGCGATTGCCGAGGTCCGCGAACAGGCCTGGCCGCGTGCGCGCAATGCCGACGAGATGCACGATGCGCTGATGTCGCTGGGTTGCGTCACCGCGACGGAGGCGCTGGCGACGCCCGGCTGGCCGGACCTGCTGCGGCAGCTCGCGAACGACCATCGCGCGGCGCGCATCGAGGCCGGCGCGAGCCTGTGGGTCGCGGCCGAGCGCCTGCCGATGGCGCGAGCGCTGCATCCGGCGGCGGCGATCGCGCCCGCCATCGAGGCCCCGGCCGAATACGCGCGTGAAACGTGGGCGCGCGAAGCCGCGCTGGTCGAGCTGCTGCGCGCGCGCCTGTCGGGCCTCGGCGTGGTCGCCGCCGGCACGCTCGCGATGCAGCTCGCGCTGCCGCAATACGAAATCGACATGGCGCTCGCCGGCCTCGAGGGCGAAGGCTATGCGATGCGCGGCCATTTCTCCGGCACGCCCGCGCTCGAATGGTGCGAGCGCCAGCTGCTGGCGCGCATCCACCGCTACACGATCGGTCGCCTGCGCAAGGAGATCGAGCCGGTCGCCGCGCACGACTTCATGCGTTTCCTCTGCGACTGGCAGCGCGTGTCGAAGGCGACGCGCGGCAGCGGTCCGGAGGCGCTGGCGAACGTGCTGGCGCAGCTGGAGGGCTTCGAGGCACCGGCCGCCACGTGGGAAACGGAGTTGCTGCCCGCGCGCGTCGTGGACTATTCGCCTGCATGGCTCGACGATCTCTGCACTGCCGGACGCATCGCCTGGGCGCGCCTGCGCGGCGCGACGACGTCTTCGGACGGCGGCCATGGCAGCTCGTTGCGCGCCACGCCGATCGCATTGCTGCCGCGCCGCGACCTCGCGCTGTGGACGCGCGCCACCGCGGGCGAGCACGAGGACGCGCCGGAACTGTCCTCGCGCGCGCAAAAGGTGGCCGACTGCCTGCGCGCG
>DATJDY010000297.1:0-2182 GCA_035497155.1 Luteimonas sp. | reverse complement strand
CCGGTCCGCCGCCGTCCCGGCATGTACACGGACACCGCGCGGCCGAACCACCTGGCGCAGGAAGTCGTCGACAACTCGGTGGACGAGGCGCTGGCCGGCCACGCGGGCAGCATCGCGGTGACCTTGCACGCCGATGGCTCGTGCGAGGTGGCGGACGACGGTCGCGGCATGCCGGTCGACATCCATCCCGAGGAGAAGGTGCCGGGCGTCGAACTGATCCTCACCCGCCTGCACGCGGGCGGCAAGTTCAACAACCGCAACTACACGTTTTCCGGCGGCCTGCACGGCGTCGGCGTGAGCGTGGTGAACGCGCTGTCGAAGCGGCTCGACGTGTTCATCCGCCGCGACGGCAACGAGTACCACATGGCCTTCGCCGACGGCGATCGCGCGAGCAGGCTCGAGGTCGTCGGCAGCGTCGGCAAGCGCAACACCGGCACGCGGCTCCGCTTCTGGCCCGACCCGAAGTATTTCGACAGCCCGAAGTTCAACCTGCGGGCGCTGCGCCACCTGCTGCGCGCGAAGGCCGTGCTCTGCCCCGGCTTGTCCGTGTCGTTGGTGGACGAAGCCAGCGGCGAGCGCTGGGAATGGCATTACGAGGACGGGCTGCGCGACTACCTGAAGGGCGAGCTCGCCGGCGCCGAACTGCTGCCGCCGGAGCTGTTTTCCGGGCAACTGCGCAAGGACACGGAGATCGTCGACTGGGCCCTGGCCTGGGTGCCGGAAGGCGAGCTCGTGCAGGAAAGCTACGTCAACCTGATCCCGACGCCGCAGCATGGCACCCACGTCAACGGCCTGCGCACCGGCTGCACGGACGCGCTGCGCGAGTTCTGCGACTTCCGCAACCTGCTGCCGCGCGGCGTCAAGCTCGCGCCGGAAGACGTGTGGGACCGCATCGCGTTCGTGCTGTCGCTGAAGATGACCGAGCCGCAGTTCAGCGGCCAGACCAAGGAGCGGCTCAGTTCGCGCCAGGCCGCCGGTTTCGTCGAGGGCGCGGCGCACGACGCGTTCTCGCTGTGGCTCAACACGCACACCGAGGCCGGCGAGAAGATCGCGCAGCTCGCGATCGAGCGCGCGTCGGCGCGGCTCAAGACCGAGAAGCAGGTCGTGCGCAAGAAGGTGACGCAGGGCCCCGCCCTGCCCGGCAAGCTCGCCGACTGCATCTCGCAGGACCTGTCGCGCACCGAGCTGTTCCTCGTCGAAGGCGATTCGGCGGGCGGCAGCGCGCGCCAGGCGCGCGACAAGGACTTCCAGGCGATCCTGCCGCTGCGCGGCAAGATCCTCAACACCTGGGAAGTCGCGTCCGGCAGCGTGCTCGCCTCGCAGGAAGTGCACGACCTCGCGGTCGCGATCGGCTGCGACCCCGGCAAGGACGACGTGTCCGGCCTGCGCTACGGCAAGATCGTGATCCTCGCCGACGCCGATTCCGACGGCCTGCACATCGCGACGCTGCTGTCGGCGCTGTTCCTCAAGCACTTCCCGGCACTCGTCGCCGCCGGCAACGTGTTCGTGGCGATGCCGCCGCTGTTCCGCGTCGACGTGGGCAAGCAGGTGTTCTATGCGCTCGACGAGGAGGAAAAGCGCCTGCTGCTCGAGAAGATCGAGCGCGAGAAGATCAGGGGCGCGGTGCACGTCACCCGCTTCAAGGGCCTGGGCGAGATGAACCCGTCGCAGTTGCGCGAGTCCACCATCCACCCCGATACGCGCCGGCTGGTGCAGCTCACCGTGGACGACGGCGCGCAGACCGCGTCGCTGATGGACATGCTGCTGGGCAAGAAGCGAGCCGGCGACCGAAAGGCCTGGCTAGAGCGCAAGGGCGACCTCGCCACCCTGGAAGTGTGACCGGCGGCCGCCCCGCTTTGCGGGGACGCTCGATGGGCTTACGCTTGGACTGCCCGGGGAGCGGGCGTTCGTCGACATGGGGAATGGAATGAATCGTTCAGGCGCCGCCATCGCGGCAAGCGTGTTGTTGTCCCTGTGTGCCGCGGATGTCGCCGCGCAGGCCTTGTCCGCCGACGATTTCACCCGACGGGCGGAGGCAACGGACATCTCGATGTCTCCTTCCGGGCAATACGTGGCCATGGCGGTGCCGACCCCGGACGGCATGGAATCGCGGCTCGAAATCCTCGACATCGCGACCGGCAAGTCGCAGATCCTGCGGTTCGGCCCCCAGCAGCATGTCGGC
>DATJDY010000296.1:0-9484 GCA_035497155.1 Luteimonas sp. | reverse complement strand
CGGCTGCCCGGCCTGCCGCTGGCGGCGCTGGAAGCCGATGGCACGCGCCTGGCCGAATGGCTGCAGGCGCCGGGCGAGGACGCAATCCGGCTGCGCCGCCTGGCGTTCGCCTTCCCGGGCCAGTCGGCGCGCTTCGCCGACGTGGCGCTGTCGCCGCGCGAGGGCGGCGGCTGGTGGCTCGAGGCGCATCCGGTGGCCGAATTCCCCGGCGAGGATCCGGCGCTCGCGCTGCCCGGCGCGGTCAGCGCCTCGCTCAAGGGTCTCGCGCACGAGTTGCGCAATCCCCTGGCCGGATTGAAGGGAGCCGCGCAGCTGCTCGCGCGCCGCGCCGCCGCGCGCGCCGCCGTCGAGGCCGCCGCCGGCAAAAGCGACGGCGACGACGATTCCCTCGAACTCACCGCGCTCATCCAGTCCGAAGTGGAGCGCCTTGCCGGCCTGCTCGATCGCCTGCTGTTGCCGGCGCCGCCGCGGCCGCATGCGCCGCTGAACATCCACGCGGTGCTTGAACGCGTGCTGCGCCTGGCCGAAAGCGACGCCGGCTGGGCGGTGCGCCTCGCGCGCGACTACGACCCCAGCCTGCCCGAATTCGACGGCGACGAAGATCGCCTGGTGCAGGCCACCTGGAACCTGGTGCGCAACGCGATCGAGGCCGGTGCGGCGAACGTCACGTTGCGCACGCGCGCCGAACACGGCGTGCGCATCGGCGACGCGGCGCATGCGCTGGCGCTGCGCCTCGAGATCGCGGACGACGGCCGCGGCGTGCCGGAGGAACTCGCCGAGCAGGTGTTCCTGCCGCTGGTGAGCGGCCGCGCCGAGGGCAGCGGGCTCGGGCTCGCGCTGGCGCAGCAGGTCGCGCGCGAGCATCGCGGCTCGCTCGCATTCCGGTCGCGGCCGGGGCATACGGTGTTCACGCTGCTGCTGCCGTTGCGCGAAGCGGGAGAGGCGGCAAATGGCTGAACGCATCGAGGCCGGAACGGACATGGCCAGGCCGGCGCGCGACGCGACGGTCTGGGTGGTCGACGACGACCGCGCGGTGCGCTTCGTGCTGGCCACCGCGCTGCGCGAAGCTGGCCATGCCGTGCGCGAATACGGCTCGGCGGCCGAAGCGCTGGCGGCCCTGAGCGACGGCGTCCCGGCGCTGATCTTCACCGACGTGCGCATGCCCGGCGACGACGATGGCCTGGCGCTGCTGCGCAAGCTGCGCGCCGCGCACCCGGCGCTGCCGGTGATCGTGATGTCCGCCTACACCGACGTCGCCAGCACCGCGGGCGCGTTCCGCGGCGGCGCGTGGGAGTTCCTGTCCAAGCCGTTCGACCTGGACCACGCGGTGGAACTGGCCGCCCGCGCAGCCCCGTTGCGTTCGACATCGATGCCGGCACAGGGAAGCGCGGGCACTCCGGCCCCCGTGGACACCCCCTCCGCGGGGACGCCGGAGCTGGTTGGCGACGCGCCGGCCATGCGCGCGCTGTTCCGCAGCATCGGCAAGCTCGCGCAGGCGCCGCTGTCCGTGCTCGTCACCGGCGAAACCGGCACCGGCAAGGAACTGGTGGCGCGCGCGCTGCACCGCGAATCGCCGCGCGCAGCCAAGCCGTTCATCGCGCTCAACACCGCCGCGATCCCGGCGGAGCTGCTGGAATCCGAACTGTTCGGCCACGAGGCTGGCGCGTTCACCGGCGCGACGCGGCGCCATGTCGGCCGCTTCGAGCAGGCCGACGGCGGCACGCTGTTCCTCGACGAGATCGGCGACATGCCGGCGCCGCTGCAGGTGCGGCTGCTGCGCGTGCTGGCCGAGGGCGAATTCTTCCGCGTCGGCGGCCGCGAGTTGATCCGCGTCGACGTGCGCGTGATCGCGGCGACCCACCAGCCGCTGGAGCGCCTGGTCGCCGAAGGGCGATTCCGCGCCGACCTGCTGCACCGGCTCGACGTCGTGCGGCTGCAGGTGCCGCCGCTGCGCGAGCGGCGCGACGATATCCCGCGGCTCGCCGAACGCTTCCTCGCGCTCGCGGCGCAGCGGCTGGGCGCGGCGCCGAAGCGCCTGTCCCCGGAAGCGGTGGCGCGGCTGCGCGCACGCGACTGGCCGGGCAACGTGCGCGAACTCGAGAACGCGTGCTGGCGACTGGCTGCGCTGGCGCCCGACGATCGCGTCGCGGCAGCAGATGTCGACGCCCTGGTCCCCGCGATCGCGATGGCATCGCCTGCTCCGTCGCAGCACGCCGATGCGTGGGACGCGGCGCTCGCCGCCTGGGCGCGCACGCGCCTGGATGCGGGCGATGGCGACCTGCACGCGCAGGCGCGCGAACTGTTCGAGCAGGCGCTGTTCGACGCGGCACTCGAGCACACCGGCGGCCATCGCGGCGAAGCGGCGGCTCGGCTCGGCCTCGGCCGCAACACGCTGACGCGCCGCCTCGGGCCGGGCCGCAAGCGCAGGTAGCGCCGAGCCGATGCCACGCGCGTCGCGCGCGCGCCGCTGCCGGGCATCGCGCAGCGTCACGACGCCGCGCCGCGCAGGGTGCGACAATCGCCCGTCCCCATGAGGAGATCCGCCATGCGCATCGTTCCGCTCGCCGCCGCCACCCTGGCCGTGCTCGGCCTCGCCGCCTGCAGCTCCACGCCGCCGAAGTCGCCCGCCGCGCCTGCGCCGAGCGCGCCGATGCAGGACCACGACGCCGTCGCCAACCTCGCGTCGGCCTCGGGCAGCCTGGTCAGCGGCCGCCTGCAGGTGATGAGCATGGGTGCGAACGCGGTGCACATCGCCGGCGACATCGGCGGCCTCGCACCGGGCAGCAGCCACGGCTTCCACATCCACGAGAAGGGCGACTGCAGCGCGGCCGACGCCAGCAGCGCGGGCGGCCACTTCAACCCGGGCACGATGCCGCACGGGCGCATGGACGACGGCCCGCACCACGCCGGCGACATCGACAACATCACCGCCGACGCGCAGGGCGTCGCGCACGTCAACATGCACGTGCCGGGGCTGACGCTCGGCACGGGTGCGGCGAACGACGTGGCGGGCCGCGCGATCATCGTCCACGCCGATCCGGACGATTACCACAGCCAGCCGTCGGGCAACGCGGGCAAGCGCCTGGCTTGCGGGGTGATCAAGCTCGCCGACTGAGGGCACCCCTTTTTTTACAGGTCGGGTTGTTCGTTGGCGTTGCAGTGGGCGAAGGTGACCGGTACGCCGTGCGCGCCGAGCACCGCGGCGAACTGCCGCTGCCGCGCCTGGAAGTGCTCGAAGCCGCGTGCGAGCCGCGCGTCGTCGGCGTCCGACGGCGCGTAGCGCGCGTGCCACGCGGCGGGCGAGAACAGCGCGATGCGCGCCTCGCCGTCGCGGTAGTGCGCGAGCGGCTCGGGCGGCGCGTCCAGCCATTCCTCGGCATCCGGCGCGAGCAGCGCCGCCTCCAGCATCGGCCACAGCGGTGACAGGCCGGCGTGCTCGTACTGCAACGCGGTCATCGCCAGCAGGTCGTGCAGCGTCAGGTAACGCGCGTGCTCGACCTGCAGCCCGAACAGTTCCTGCGCCATCAGCGCGGTCGCCGCCCCGGCCATGCCGGTCTCGACGAGGTCGCGCTCGAACGCATCGCCCACGCGCGCCACGGCATCGGCGTCGCCCGCGAGCACGAACGGCAGGATCCGCAGCGGGCCGCCGGCCTGGCCCGGATCGGGCATCAGCGCGTCGGGCAGGCGGCCGTCGTGCGCGCCGAACGCGATGATCCGGCCGGCATCCGCGGCGCCAGCGCCGCGCGCGTCGTCGCGGCCGGGCGCACGCGCCGCCAGCTGGTCGAGCTCGCGATGCAGCGGCCAGCCCGGCCGCAGCGCTTCCACAGGATCGTAATGGGCACCGGCGAGCGCGAGTTCCAGCGTCGCCGCCCCGGGCTGGAAGCCGGCGAGGTCGGCGGCGATGCGTTCGCCCAGGCGTCCCGCGTCGGCCTGCGCGAGCAGCATGGCGCCCACGGGGCTGCCCGGCGCCAGTTCCAGCGCGAGCGCGCCGGCGACGATACGGGTTCCAGGAATGCGCACTGCGTCGCTCATTGCGTGATTGGCCGGTCGGCGGGGCGGGTTTACACTGCGGCCATCTTACGTAGATATGCCTGCACAGGTCTTCCCGCCCGCGCGCCGCGCGGGCCGCTTCGCGAGGTCGCACGATGTTGCAAGGTCGTCCCGTCGCCGTGCTCGGCGGCGTCCGCATCCCCTTCTGCCGCCAGAACACCGCCTATGCGGACGTCGGCAACCTCGGCATGTCGGTGCGCACGCTCGGCGCGCTCGTCGAGAAGTTCGGGCTGCACGGGCAGCAACTGGGCGAAGTCGCGATGGGCGCGGTGATCAAGCACCCGTCCGACTGGAACCTGGGCCGCGAAGCCACGCTGTCGTCGGGCCTTTCGCCGCTGACGCCCGGCATCACCCTGCAGCGCGCCTGCGGCACGTCGCTGGATTCGATCGTGCTCATCGGCAACAAGATCGCCACCGGGCAGATCGAGGCCGGCATCGGCGGCGGCAGCGACACCACGTCGGACGTGCCGATCGTGTACGGCCAGGCACTGCGCCGGCGCCTGCTCGAGGCCGCGCGCGCGAAGACGTTCAAGGAGCGCGCCGCCGCGTTCAAGGGCTTCCGCCTGCGCGAACTGAAGCCGGAATTCCCGGGCGTGGCCGAGCCGCGCACCGGGAAGTCGATGGGCGATCACTGCGAGGACATGGCGCGCGAATGGAACATCGCGCGCGACTCGCAGGACGAATGGGCCGTCGGTTCGCACCACAAGCTTGCCGCCGCCTACGAACGCGGCTTCTTCGACGACCTGGTGGTGAGCTTCCGCGGCGTGTCGCGCGACAACAACCTGCGCCCGGATACGTCGTTGCAGAAGCTCGCGGCGCTGAAGCCGGCGTTCGACAAGACCTCGGGCAAGGGCACGCTGACCGCGGGCAATTCGACGCCGCTCACCGACGGCGCCGCTGCGTGCCTGCTGTCCACCGACGAATGGGCGGCGGCGCACGGCCACGAGGTGCTGTGCCACATCCGCGATTCGCAGGTCGCTGCGGTCGATTTCGTGCATGGCGAGGGCCTGCTGATGGCGCCGACGATCGCGGTGCCGGAGATGCTGGCGCGCAACGGGCTCACGCTGCAGGACTTCGATTTCTACGAGATCCACGAAGCCTTCGCCGCGCAGGTGCTGTGCACGTTGCGCGCGTGGGAGAGCGAGGAATACTGCCGCAACCGGCTCGGCCTCGACGCGCCGCTGGGACGCATCGATCCGGCGAAGATCAATCCGAACGGCTCGTCGCTCGCGACGGGTCATCCGTTCGCGGCGACCGGCGCGCGCATCGTCGCCACCGCCGCGAAGGAACTGAAGGAACGCGGCGGCGGCCGCTGCCTGGTGTCGATCTGCACCGCGGGCGGCATGGGCGTCGTCGCGATCCTCGAGCGCTAGGCCCTCCGGCGCAGCGCGGCCTCGTCGGCCCCGTCGCCGGTGACCGCGAGCACGGCGTCGCCGCGCGCGGCGCGCAACGCATTGGCATAGCACTGGCGCGCGAGCGCGTCGTCGCCCTGCGCGGCCAGGCCGTCGCCCAGGATTTCCCACGCGTCCGCACCGGCGCCGAGCGCGATCGCGCGATGCAGCGCGGCTTCGGCATCCGGCCAGCGGTCCTGCGCGATCGACAGCCGCGCGAGCGCGGTCAGCAGTGCCGGGCTCGACGGATGCCCACCCAGCCAGCGTTCGACCGTGGCGCGGCGCTGCTCCAGCCGCTGCACCGGCAGCGTGCCGTACTGTGCGGCGAGGCCCTCGTCCCAGCGCGCGTCGAGCGCCTGCTCGATCGCGCGCATCGCGGCTTCGTCCCAGTTCAACGCCGCCGCGCGCGTGGCATAGGCGCCGGCGACTGCCGGTTCGGCGCGCAGCGATTTCGGCAGGCGCTCCCAGCGTTCCGCCAGCACGTTCGCGTCGTCGGCCTCGTGCAACAGTGCCGCGCCCCAACGTTCCTGCAGCTCGTCCAGGCGCATCGGCGGCAAGGCCTGGTGCTGGCGCAGCGTACCCAGCAAGCCATAGGCCTGCGACGAGTGGCCGCTTGCGGCGAGCGCGAGCGCGCGCAGGGCGAGTCCGCGCGGCGGCAGCGGTTGCGCGGCGGGCGCATCCAGCGCGACCAGCGCGTCGGTGGGGCGATGGTCTTCGAGCGCCATTTCGGCGGCGGCGATCGCGCGGATGCCCGCATGGCGTTCGCCGAGCGCCGCGAGCTGCTCGTTCGCCGCGGCATGGTCGCCGCGCGCAAGCGCCGCGCGCATGGCCGCGACGCGTGCGCCGGCCTCGATGTCGCCATCGTCCGCCGCCGCCGCGAGCAGCTTGCCGGCGCGGTCGTAGTCGCCGCGGTGCAGGGCGTCCAGGCCTTCGCCCAGGCGCACCCGGGCGCGGCGGTCTCGATGCAGGCGCCAACTGCGGAACGGCAGCGTTACCAGCTTCACCACGAGCCACGCCACGACCAGGAACACGCCGGTCCAGATCGCGGCCGTGGCCACCGTCGTCGTGTAGTCGTAACCGCGGAAACGGACCAGTACGTAGCCCGGCTCCGCCAGCAGCCACTGCGCCACGAGCACGGCCAGCAGGGCGACGACCAGCCATGCGATGACGTTGCGGAATGCGTTCATGGCGTACTCCTCTTGCCAGCCGGTGCTGGCTTGTCCACCGCAGGCTCGCACGCGGCATGTGCGCGCCGTGTCTGCGCGGTGACGGGACGCTGAACGGGGGGCTTACGCGCGCGGCGCGGCGGCCGCTGCGGCGACGAGGTCGGCGGGCATGGCGCTTGCGGCGACGACGATGCGTTCGAAGTCGTGTTCGGCCGCCAGGCGCGCCAGCCGTTCGCTCGCGGCGGCCACGCGCGCGCCGCGCAGCACCGCCGCGGCATCGGCCGGCAGCGCGCGCAGGATCGTTTCGAGCGCGGCGCCGCTGCCCAGCGCCAGCCACAACGGCTGGCCAGCGACCGCGCGCAACGCGTCGATCGCGCGTTGCGACGGCGCGAGTTCGGTGCGCTCGTACACATCGGCGCGCAACACCTGCGCGCCGCGCCGACGCAACGCCGGTTCGATTTCGCCACGTCCGCCCGGCGCGGTGACCAGGCCGACGGTGAGGCCGGCCACGTGCTGCAACGCCTCCAGCGCGAGCAGGCCTTCGCTGTCCATGCGCTGCGGCGCGATCGCTTCGACGCCCTCGCGGGCGAGCGCCGCCGCGGTGCCGGCGCCCACCGCGAGCCACTGCGCTTCGGATGCCGGACGCAGGCGTTCCATGCGACGCGCCGCCGACACCGCGGCGGGGCTGGTGAACACGACGCGCGGCGCCCCCAGCGCCGCGGCGAGCGCCGCACGCGAGCGGGGATCGTCGAGGATGCGCAGCCGCCACGGCGAGAGGGCCAGCAGGCGCGCTCCCTGTGCCGCCGCGGCACGCCGCATCGTGGCGTGCATGCCGGCGGGACGCAGCGAAACCATCGTGCAGCCATCGAGGGGCAGGCCCATCGCGATGCGCCATGGAGGCGGCCGCTGGCCGCGATGGCGCGAATGTTGGCATAGTCGGGCGATGTCCATGTCGCCTTCCACCCCCGCGCCCCATGGGCCGGACCCCGCCACCGCCGCCGCCCTCGCGGCGCTCGACGCGCACCTGCAGGCGATGCCGCCGGTGGCCGCGCTCGGCCTGCGCGTCGCCGGCTACGACGGCGCGCGCCTGCGCCTGCAGGCGCCGCTGTCGGCCAACGTCAACGACAAGGGCTGCGCGTTCGGCGGCAGCCTCGCCTCGCTGATGACGCTCGCCGGCTGGGGCCTGGCGACGCTGCAGCTGCAGGCACACGGGCTGGACGCGGCGGTCTATGTCGCCGACAGCCAGGTGCGCTACCTGTCGCCGCTGTACGGGGATCTAGACGCCAGCGCCTGGCTCGCCGACGGCGACTGGGACGCCGTGCGCGAGGCCCTGCGCACGAAGGGGCGCGCGAGCATGGTGTTGCAGTCGCAGGTGGCGGGCGCGGAAGCCGCGGTCGCGGCCAGCGGTCGCGCCCGCTACGTCGCGATCGCGCGCGCGCCGGACGCCGAGGCTGCAGCCGGTGCCGCGGAGTAGGATGCGCCGATGACGCCGAATGCCGCCCCGCGCCCGTTCTTCCGTTTCGCCATCGTGCTGTTCGCCGCCGCCGCGCTGGCCCTGCTCGCCAGTTGCGCGACCGCCGGGCCCGACCGCGGCGAAGCGCTGCGGACCGCGCAGTACGCCTGGTCGGCGGCGATCCGCTGGGGCGATTTCGAAGGCGCCTGGACGATGGTCGACCCCGCGTATCGCGAAGCGCACCCGATGACCCCGCTCGAGCTCGAGCGCTACGCCCAGGTCCAGGTCTCGGCCTACCACGAGCTCGGCGCGACCGTCGGCGAGGGCACCGCGACCCGCCCGATCGAGATCGGCGTCGTGAACCGCAACACCCAGGTGCAGCGCGAGGCGCGCTACGTCGAGCAGTGGCGCTACGACGCCGCCACGAAGCGCTGGTGGATCACCAGCGGCCTGCCGGATCTCTGGCAGGACTGACGAGCGCCACGGCCGCCGTGGCCGGGGGCAGGACTGACGCGCCCGGCCCGACCTGCCACAATCGCTTCTTTTGACGGCTGCCCCATGGACTTCGCCGAACTCGCGGCTTTCGCCGCCCGCCACCCCTACCTGTCGCTCGGCCTCGTCGGGCTGACCCTGGCCATCATCGGCAACGAGCTCGCGGGCCTGTTCAAGGGCTACAAGGCCGTCGCGCCCGCCGACCTGACCGCCCTGGTCAACCGCGAGAACGCGCTCGTCGTGGACCTGCGCCCGATCGCCGACTTCGAAAAGGGCCACGTGCCCGGCGCGAAGAACGTGCAGATGAGCCAGTTCGACCCGGAAAACAAGGCGCTGGCCGCCGCGAAGGCCCTGCCCGTCGTGCTGGTCTGCAAGACCGGCCAGACCGCCGGCGACGCCGCCAAGCGCCTGCGCAAGGCCGGCTTCGAAAAGGTCTTCGTGCTCGACGGCGGCATCGGTGCCTGGCAGCAGGCCGGCCTGCCGATGGCCAAGGGCCGCTGACCCGGCAGCGCCGTAGAGCCGACCCATGGTCGGCTGAGGCCGCCGCAGCCGACCATGGGTCGGCTCTACATGCGATAATCCCCGTCTTTTCCCGAAATCAGTGCGCGACCGCGCCGGAGCAAAGAGAACCATGGCCGAGCAGGACCTCCAGGGCGGCACCACCGCCAACGACGTCGCCCAGGGCGCGATGTTCACCGTCGAGAAGCTGTACGTGAAGGACGTCTCCTTCGAGGCGCCGGGCGCGCCGCAGGTCTTCGGCGAGCAGGGCCAGCCGCAGCTGCAGCTGAACCTGTCGCAGAAGGTGCAGCGCCTGGCCGACAACGCATACGAAGTGGTGCTGGGCGTGACCCTGACCTGCACCGTCAACGAGAAGGCCGCCTACGTGGCCGAAGTGCAGCAGGCGGGCGTGTTCGGCCTGGCCGGCTTCGACG
>DATJDY010000295.1:0-6263 GCA_035497155.1 Luteimonas sp. | reverse complement strand
GCATCAGCGCGGCGATCCCGACGTCGCTCGCGCTGGTCGAGGCCATCGCCGGCCACGATCGCGCGGCACGGGTCGGCGCAACGCTCGGCGTCGACGAGTGGGGCACCGCGCACGACAGCGACGCCTTCGGCTTCGGCGGCGGCAACGTGTGGCCGCTGGTGCAGGTGAACATCACCAACCACTGGTTCCATCGTCGCGACCGTTACGAGATCGCGCTGCGCCCCGGGATCGACGACCTCGCGCTGGCGCTCACCGCGGATGCGTGGTCGCGCACCGGGCGCGGCGAGGTGCGCGGCGTGTCCGCGGCGGCGGAAGTGCAGGGCGACACCGGCCTGCTGTGGTACGCCGAGGCGGAAGTGCCGCCTGGCGGCCGGAAGCCGCAGGCGCTGGACCTGCCGCGCGCCGCGCCTGACACGTCCCTGTTCGACACGCTGCTGGCCGCGATCGACCTGCGTTACGGCGACGCGACCGCTCTCGGCGTGGCGCTGGACTTTGAGTACCCTTGGCGTCTCGCGGGCCGATGACCTGCCCGCGGAGGATGCCATGACGACGTTGCGCCACCGCGTGGTCGCGGTCACCGCCTACGACCACATGAACCTGCTCGACCTCAGCGGTCCGCTGCAGGCGCTGGCGACGGCGAACCGCCTGCTCGACGCGTCGCGTCGCTACGACGTGCGCGTGGTCTCCGTCGCCGGCGGCGTCGTGACCACTGGCTGCGGATTGCAGGTGCAGGCGGCGGCGCTCGATTCGCTGCAAGGCGTCGACGTCGACACGCTGATCGTTCCGGGCGGCTGCGCGGGCGCGCGCTTCGAGGCGCCGCCCGCGCTCGCGCGCTGGGTGGCGGCGACGGCGCCCGCGCTGCGCCGCGTCTGCTCGGTGTGCACCGGCGCGTTCATCCTCGCCGAAGCCGGCCTGCTCGACGGCCGACCCGCCGCCACGCACTGGCACTGGGCGCAACAGCTCGGCGAACGCTTCCCCGCCGTGCAGGTCGACGCCGATCGCATCTTCATCAAGGACGGCGCGCTGTGGACTTCGGCGGGCGTCAGCGCCGGCATCGATCTCACGCTCGCGCTGATCGAGGAGGACCACGGCCACCGCATCGCGATCGAGGCGGCGCGCGAGCTCGTGGTGTTCGTGAAGCGCGCCGGCGGGCAGTCGCAGTTCAGCGTGCCGCTGAAATCGCAGACGAGGCCCGATCCGCGCTTCGCCGAGCTGCATGCGTGGATGGCCGCCAACCTGCGCGCCGACCTGCGGGTGGAGGTGCTCGCGGACCGCGCCGGGATGAGCGCGCGCACATTCGCGCGCTCGTACGTGGCGAGCGTCGGGCGCACGCCGGCCAGGACGGTGGACGCGATGCGCCTCGAGGCCGCATGCCGCGCCCTCGAGGACACCGCGCTGCCGCTGAAGTCCGTCGCGGCGCTGGGCGGCTATGCGGACGAGCAGGCGCTGCGCCGCGCGTTCCAGCGCCACCTCGGGGTCGGACCTGGCGACTATCGCGCGCGCTTCTCCAGCCACGCATCGGCGTCCTGAAATGGCGCCGATGCCCGACACCCGGTTACTGCGCCGCCTGCTCCGCGCGAAGGACCGCATGGACGCCGCCGCGCACGAGGACTGGCCGGTCGCGCGGCTCGCGCGCGTCAGCGGCGTTTCGCAGGCGCACTTCGCGCGCGCCTTCCGCGATGCGTTCGGGCTGCCGCCGCATCGTTACCTGCTCACGCGCCGCATCGAGCGCGCGACGGCGCTGTTGCGCGGCACCGATGCGCCGATCCTCGACATCGCGATGGATGCGGGCTGGAGGAGCCTCGGCACGTTCGGCCGCACCTTCCGCGACGTCACCGGCGAAACCCCCACCGACTTCCGCGCGCGTGAACGCGCAAGCGCCGGCGCGCCCGCCATGGTGCCGGCGTGCTTCCTCAGCGCGGCACACCGGCCCGACCTGAGGACCGCAGTTTCGGAGAAGCGGCGGACACGGGCCGAAGCGGAGAATGCGGCCAACGCAACCGCAACGGAGGAAACCGCATGAGCCAGGGTGTGGGAGTCGTGGGCCTGTATGTCCGCGACCAGGACGAGGCGCTGTCGTTCTATGTGGACAAGCTGGGGTTCCGCGTGCACACCGACGCGCGCAACGGGGATTACCGCTGGCTGACCGTGCAGCACCCCGAGCAGCCGTCGTTCCAGCTGGGCCTGTTCAAGCCGCAGGCACCGGTACTGGACGCGGCGACCGCGCAGGCCGCGGGCGAGCTGGTGGCGAAGGGCGCGATGCCGCCGCTCGTGCTGATGGTCGACGATTGCCGCGGTGCGTTCGAACGCCTGCGCGCGCAGGGCGTGGAGTTCACGCAGGAGCCGGTGGAGCGCTACGGCACCGTGGATGCCGGCTTCCGCGATCCGTCAGGCAATGGCTGGAAGATGATCCAGGCCGCGCGCGGCTAGCAGCGCGCGCACGGCGCCGACGAACGCAGCGCCCGCGTCCGGCGCCTGGCCGAGATAGAGATCCGGTTCGATCAACTCGGCTTCCATCAGCAGCCAGCGGCCGCGCTCGTCCGGCACGAGGTCGACGCGCGCGTACAGCAACGGCGCATCGATCGCGCCCAGCACCTGCCGCGCGAGGGCCAGCGCATCGGGCGGCGGTTCGACGGCGCGATAGGCGCCGCCGTACTCGGACTGGATGCGGAAGTCGCCCGGCACGGGCCGCTTGTTGACCGCGTGGCTGAAGCGGCCGCCGAAGAACAGCAGCGAGGTCTCGCCTTCGGTTTCGATCGTGGGCAGGTAGGGCTGGAGCATCGCCGCGCCATCGGGCGCGCCTTCGAGCGCGTCGCCGCGGCGCAGGCGCAGCGTCCTCCACGCGCCGCCGGACACCGTCGGCTTCACGATCAGGCACTCGGCGCCCGTGGTGTCGAACATCGCGTCGACCTGCGCCTGGTCGACGCGCTCGGTCCACGCGGTGTGCGGGATCGCGACGCCGCGCCGTTCCAGCGCGGCCAGGTAGCGTTTGTCCGAGTTGTCGGCGAGCACCGCGGACGGGTTCGCGATCCGCACGCCCGCGTCCTGCCAGGTCCGGCAAGCGCGCAGCCACGCCGCGTGCTTGAGGTGGTATCCCCAGGCCAGCAGCGGCAGCACCAGCGGGTAGTCCAGGAGTTGCCGCGCGTCGTCGACATGTGCGGTCCAGGGCGTCGGCACCGCCGTGATTCCGCCGCTCGCGAGCGCGGCGGCAAGCCGGTTGAAGACCTCCTGCCAGCCGTCGGTGCGGGTGGCGTCGGCGGGATCCAGGGTCAGGATGGCGATGCGGGTCGAGGTCTGCATGCTTCCAGTCTAGCGAACGCACCCGCGCCGACAGCAGGCCGCCTGCGACGCGCAAGCGGTTGATTTCAGAGATTGCTCATGGATTGCTCAGGGCGCGCTCAGGCCTTTCGGCGCGGCTGCGGGCACGCTGGCGCCTTCCTTCATGCATGGAGTCGGGGCGATGGCGAGCGAGAACGGGAACGGTGGCAAGGGCGGGCAGCGCGGCAACCGGTTGCGCATGGCGATCTGGGTGCTGGCGGCGGGCCTGTTCCTGCTGCCGCTGGTGGCGATGCAGTTCACCGGCGAAGTGAAGTGGACCGGCTTCGACTTCCTGGTCTGGGGCCTGATGCTGCTGGCCGCCTGCGGTGCCTACGAGGTGGTCGCGCGGATGTCGCCGAACCGCCATTACCGGCTGGGCGCGGGCGTGGCGATCGCCACCGGCTTCGTCGTGTTCTGGGCGAACGGCGCGGTCGGCATGATCGGCAACGAGGGCAACGCCTACAACCTGCTGTTCCTCGGGGCGATCGCGCTGGGCGTGGTCGTCGCGCTGGTGTCGTCGTTCCGGGCCGCCGGGATGGCGAAGGCGCTGTACGCGACCGCGATCGCGCACGGCCTGGTCGCGCTCGTGGCGCTGGTGGCCGGCTGGGACATGCGCGGCGCGATTTTCTCGCTGTGTTTCGTGCTGCCGTACCTGTTCGCCGCGACGCTATTCCGCCTCGCGGCCCGCGAATAGCGGCGCGAACACGACCATCGCGCCGACGATGCAGGCGCCGAACAGCGCGCCTTCGAGCGCGCCGGTCGCGGCCTGGGCGATCGTTCCGAAACCGTGTTCGCCGAACAGCGCGCCGACCTGGTCCAGGCGCAATCGCGAGTTCGGGAAGCTTTGCGCGAGCAGGTCGAGGCTGCCGCCCATCATCCGCCCGCCGAGCAGCGGGATCGCGAGGCCCGCGAGCGCGCCCGCGAACGTCGCGGCGATGACGCTGCGCCGTTGCCATGGCGATGCACCGTTGCGCGCGCCGAACCAAACGCCGAAGCCGACTGCCGCGCCGAGCGCGATGCCTTCGGGCGCGCCCGTGATGTCGCCCGGCGACTGGCCGAGCAGCAAGTCGAACGCGTCGAGGCCAAGCAGTTTCGCCGCCGCGCCGACGAGCAGGCCGCCGAGTGCGCCGCCGGCGATGCTCCAGCGCCAGCGCGTCCGCGCGTCGCGCGCGCTGCCGGGCAGCAGTGCGGACGCGGCGATGCCCGCGCTCACCGCCGCGCCACCCGCGACCGCCGCGACGATCGTCAGGCACACCATCACCAGCAGCATCGACACCGCGCCCATGCCGGGCGCGAGCGGTTGCGAAGCGCCGGCGACGCCGTAGAACAGGCCACCGAGCACGCCGGCCACGCCCGCGCCGGTGGTGCCCGCGGCGGCGAGCGGCAGCGACTGGCGCCATGTCCACGCCTCGAACGGTGTTGTCGTCGACGATGTCGCCGTGGCTGGCATCGCAGTCGTCGCTGCCACCATCGGCGATTTCCCGTCCGTTGCCACGGCCGCGATGAACCGATAGCCATGCTTAGGCACCGTCTCGATGTAGCGTGGCTTCGTCGCGCTGTCGCCGAGCTGCCTGCGCAGCGTGCGGATGCATTGGGTGAGCGCTTCCTCGGTGACGGGAACGCCGCGCCACACTTCGTCGAGGAAGCGGTCCTTCGACACCAGGCGGCCCTGCTCGCGCGCGAGCAGGGCCAGCGCGTCGAAATACCGTGCGTTGAGTTCGACCGGCGCTCCGGCGCGCAGCAGCCGGCGCTCGCCCGGGTCGAGGAGGAAGTCGTCGAAACGGAAGCGGTCGGTGGTCATCGCCGCCAAGCGTCACCGATCGGCCCGCGACTGGCAATGCCGCGGCGGGGCCGTGCCCGGAGGGGCAGCCCGGCTTTCCGCCGCCTGAACGCCGCGCGTGGCCGTGCGCCGAAACATGCCGCGAATCGCGTTTGATTGCCGAAACGACGACCACGACGGAAGGAGCGAGCGCATGCGGCACGGGTTCGGATGGATGGCGGCGGGACTGGGAGTGGCTTGCATGCTGGCCCTGGCGGGCTGCACGCCTGCGCAACTGCGGATGCCCGACGGGTTCGCCGCGGGCGCCGCCGCGTGGCCGGTCTCGGGTCATTCGCCGCGGCACTGGAACGAGCCGGTGCGCTTCGGCCCCTACAGCGCGCTGCAGCTGGAGGAAGGCGGCACGTTCGGGTGGACGCTGCCGGTCGGGCGCGTGGATTTCGGTCGCAGCGCGCGGCGCTTTGCGTTCACGCTCGTGGCGATCGGGCAGGCGCCCGTCGAGGCGCAATGCCGTGTGCGCAAGCTCGCGCTGGGCCAGGACGGCGCGAACGGCCGCGTCGAGACACGAATCGAGATCGACGCCACCGCGCTGGAAGGGCCGATGCTCGATTGCGGGCTCGTCCACGACGGCATCGAGCCCGCGCTGCCGCTGGCCCTGGTGCGCAAGGGCACGCATCTGGATGGCCGGCTCGCATCGCCATGGGGCGACTACGAGGTGCGCAGCCTGCACGGTTACGCAGGCACGCCCATCGCCGGCTATGCGCCGACGGGGTTCGAGATCCGCGCCGCGGGGCGCCCGGTGATGGTGGTGGACCTGATCGATGGCGGGCGCGTTCATCTGGACCCCTCGGTCTCTGAATCGCAACGCACGTATCTCGCGGCCGCAGCGGCTATCCTGCTGCTGCTTGGCGACGATGCGGAGGCTTGATGGCGATCGCGACGCGTGACCTGGAACTGTTCGTGCGGGAAGCGCTGGCCGCCGGGCAGGCGCGGCCTGCCATCGAGGCCGCGCTGGCGCAGGCGGGCTGGCCGGCCGAGCAGGTGCGCGATGCGCTCGATGCGTATGCCGACGTCCCGTTCGCGGTGCCGGTGCCGAACCCGCGGCCCTACCTGTCCGCGCGCGAAGCCTTTCTGTACCTGGTGCTGTTCGCGACGCTGTACGTATCGG
>DATJDY010000294.1:0-13700 GCA_035497155.1 Luteimonas sp. | reverse complement strand
GACCAGGGAACCGGGCAGGAATGCGCGGACGTCCTTGATGTCGACGGTGAAGCCGCCCTTGACCTTGCCGCTGATGCGGCCGGTGATGGTCTCGTTCTTCTCGAGGGCTTCCTCGAGTTCGTCCCACACCATCGCGCGCTTCGCCTTCTCGCGCGACAGCACGGTCTCGCCGAAGCCGTTCTCGAGGGAGTCCAGCGCCACCTTGACGATGTCGCCGATGCCCACGTCGATCTCGCCGGCGTCGTTGCGGAACTGCTCGATCGGGACGATGCCCTCGGACTTGAGGCCGGCGTTGATCACGACCACGTCGGAGCGCACGTCGACCACGGTGCCGGTGACGATCGCACCGGGCTTGAGCTTGGCGAGGTGCGCCTGGCTCTGTTCGAACAGTTCAGCGAAGGATTCGGTAGCTACGGACATGTTGTTCTCTGTGGGCTCGTGCGGGATTGCACTCGCCATGGGTTGGTGCCACGTTTTCGTGGCGTGGAAAGGCGCCCGCGCGCCACATGGCGCCCGGACGTTCATTGCCTGCCGCGTGAAAGCCCCGCCGGGCCGGGCCGCCGCTCAGCGGTGGACCAGCGCCAGCACCCGCTCCACGACCGCGTCGATCGGCAACCCGGTGGTGTCGATGCGCTCGGCGTCGTCGGCCGGTCGCAGCGGAGCCACCGCGCGGCTGGCGTCGCGGGCGTCGCGGGCCAGGATCTCCCGCAGCAGACCCGCCAATGTAACGGAAACTCCTTTTTCCTTCAACTGCTTATAGCGTCTTTCCGCCCTTTCCTCGGCGCTGGCGGTCAGGAACACCTTCCAGGTGGCATCGGGGAAGATGACCGTGCCCATGTCCCGGCCGTCGGCCACCAGCCCGGGCGGCTGGCGGAAGGCGCGCTGCCGGTCCTTCAGCGCGGCCCGGACCTCGGGGATGGCGGCGATGGCCGAGGCCGCGGCGCCCGCGGTCTCGGTCCGCAGCTCGTCGGTGGCATCGTGCCCGTTGACGAGGACCCGCAACTCGCCGTCGGCCGCTTCCCGGAATGCGATCTCGGTGTCGAATGCGCATCGCACCAGCGCCCCGGCATCGTCCAGGTCGAGGTCCGCCCAGCCGGCGGCCACGCCCACGGCGCGGTACAGCGCGCCCGAATCCAGGTAGTGCCAGCCCAGGCGCTGGGCCACGAGGCGGCTGATGGTGCCCTTGCCGGAACCGGAAGGGCCGTCGATGGTGAGGACCTGGGGAATGTCGTCGGATGCCATGCGGGCATTGTACCCGCCGCCCGCGCCACGCCGGTGCAAGCACTTGAATGACGGGGGAAAAGGCCGCTACAATGGCGGGCTTCCGTGCGCGGGCAGCCCCAGGGCGCTGCGCTTTCCCTCCCATCCTGACGTATTTGCCGAGGTTTCCATGAAGGTCCTGTCCTCCCTGAAGTCGGCGAAGACCCGCCACCGCGACTGCAAGGTGGTCCGCCGCCGTGGCAAGGTCTTCGTGATCTGCAAGTCCAATCCGCGTTTCAAGGCGCGCCAGCGCTGAGGCGTGCGTAGAGCCGACCCATGGTCGGCCAAGCGTCACCCAAGGCCGCGGAAACGCGGCCTTTTCTTTTCCTGTCCGCGACACGGACCGGACGTGGAGCAGCCGACCATGGGTCGGCTCTACAATCCGCGGACTTCTGCCGGGAGGTCGACCATGCTCCGCTTCCGCAACGCCCTGATGCTCGCGCTCGCCGCCATGCCGTTCGCGGCGTCGGCGCAATCCACCGTCTCCGGAAACGTCGCGGCAACGCAGGGGGACGTCCTGCTGGTCGATCGTGTCCGGCAGGAAAACAGCGCCGCCCTGCCCGTGCGCGGCATGACCATGGCCCAGGTGCAGGCCCGCTACGGCGCGCCGGCCGACCGGCTGGCTCCGCGTGGCGGCCAGAAGCACGCATGGCCGACGATCAACCGCTGGCGCTACCCGGCGTTCACCGTCTACTTCGAGAAGAGCCGGGTGATCGACGCCGTGGCCAACCACGCCTCCGCCGACGAGATCGGCCCGAAACCCGCGATCCGATGACCGACAAGACGCTGCGCCTTCCGGCGGAATGGGAACCCCAGTCCGCGATCCTGCTCGCATGGCCGCATGCCGGCACCGACTGGGCCGAGCGCCTGGGCGAGGTCGAGGACACCGTCATCGCGCTCGTCGCGGCGATCGCGCGCTTCCAGCCGGTGCTGCTGTGCGTGGCCGACGACGACATCGAGGCCTACGCACGGGCGCGGCTGTCGTCCGCGCGCATCGACATGGCGCGCGTGCGCTTCCTGCCGGTGGCCTACGACGACACCTGGCTGCGCGACAGCGGCCCGATCACCCTGCGCGATGGCTCGGGCGGTTTCCGCCTGCTGGATTTCCGCTTCACCGGCTGGGGCGGCAAGTTCGGCGCCGCGCAGGACGACCTCGTGGTCGAACGCCTGCACGAAGCTGGAACATTCCTCAAGAGTGATCGCCAATCCATTGATTTTGCTTTGGAAGGCGGCGCAATCGACACCGATGGCGCGGGCACGCTGCTGACCACCTGGCAATGCCTGCACGAGCGCCATCCGGACGTGGATCGCGAGACCCTGGCGGAGCGCCTCGCCGCCTGGCTGCACCAGGACCGCGTGCTGTGGCTCGACCACGGCTACCTCGAGGGCGACGACACCGACGCGCACGTGGACACCCTCGCCCGCTTCGCCGCACCGGACGCGATCGTGTTCCAGGCCTGCGACGATCCGGCCGATTCGCATTACGCCGAATTGCAGGCGATGGGCGCCGAAATCGCCGCGCTGCGCACGCGCGACGGCCAGCCGTACCGGCTGTTCCCGCTGCCGTGGGCGCAACCGATCCTGGACGAAGGCCGCCGCCTCGCCGCGAGCTACGCGAATTTCCTGATCGTCAACGGCGCGGTGCTGATGCCGGCCTACGGCGATCCGGCCGACGATGCCGCGGCGGCGGTGCTGGCGCGCGCATTCCCGGGCCGCGAGATCGTGCAGGTCCCGTGCCGCGCCCTCATCTGGCAGAACGGCAGCCTGCATTGCCTGACGATGCAGCTACCGCAGGGGATAATCGCCGCATGAACAGGAAAACCCTTCCCGTCGCGCTCGTCCAGGAAAGAAACCAGGGCGACGCCGAGGCCAACCTCGCGCGGATCGAGCAGCGCGTCGCCGAGGCCGCCGGCAACGGCGCGCGCCTGGTGCTGCTGCAGGAGCTGCACAACGGCGCCTATTTCTGCCAGCACCAGGACGTGTGCGAGTTCGAGCACGCCGAACCGATCCCGGGCCCGAGCACCGAGCGCCTCGGCGCGCTGGCGAAGCAGCACGGTGTCGTGATCGTGGGTTCGCTGTTCGAACGCCGCGGCGCCGGGCTGTACCACAACACCGCGGTCGTGCTCGAGCGCGACGGCTCGCTCGCGGGCAAGTACCGCAAGATGCACATCCCCGACGACCCGGGCTTCAACGAGAAGTTCTACTTCACGCCGGGCGACCTGGGTTTCACCCCGATCGACACCTCGGTCGGCCGCCTCGGCGTGCTCGTGTGCTGGGACCAGTGGTATCCGGAAGCGGCGCGCCTGATGGCGCTGGCCGGCGCCGAACTGCTGCTCTACCCGACCGCGATCGGCTGGGACCCGGACGACGACCAGGCCGAGAAGGATCGCCAGCGCAATGCGTGGATCCTCAGCCATCGCGGCCATGCGGTCGCGAACGGGCTGCCGGTGCTGTCGTGCAACCGCACGGGACACGAAGCGTCGCCCGTCGGTCGTTCCGGCATCGACTTCTGGGGTTCCAGCCACGTGCTCGGCCCGCAGGGCGAGTTCCTCGCCGAAGCGCCGGTCGACGCGCCGCAGGTGCTGATGGCGGAAGTCGACCTCGGCCGCAGCGAACACGTGCGCCGGATCTGGCCGTTCCTGCGCGACCGCCGCATCGACGCCTACGGCGACCTGCTCAAGCGCTACCGTGACTGACGCCGTCGAGGGCACCGCGGACTGGCGCGAACAGCCGCACGCCATCGTCGAGCGCGACGGCACGCGTTTCACGCTGCTGGGCACCGCGCACGTCTCGCGCGCCAGCCTCGACGCGGTGCGCGCGGCGATCGACAGCGGCGAGTTCGACACCGTCGCGGTCGAACTCGATCCGCAACGCTTCCAGTCGCTGACCGATCCCGACGCGCTCGCGCGCCTGGACCTCGTGCAGGTGATCCGCTCCGGGCGCACCGCGCTGTTCGCGGCGAACCTGGGCCTGGCCGCGTACCAGCGCCGCCTCGCCGAACAGCTCGGCATCGAGCCCGGTGCCGAACTCAAGGCCGCCGCGCTCGAAGCGCGCGAGCGCGGCCTCGACATGCGCCTGGTCGACCGCGACGTCGGCATCACCTTCAAGCGCGCTTCGCAGCGACTGGGCTGGTGGGGCCGCGCGAAGCTCGCCGGCGGCCTGGTGACCGCGCTGTTCGCCGACGAGGAAGTCGCCGGCGAGGAGATCGAGAAGCTCAAGCAGGGCGACCTGCTGGAAGCGAGCTTCAGCGAATTCGCCGGCGACAATCCGGCCCTCTACGAAGCGGTGATCGCCGAACGCGACCGCTACATGGCCGCGAACCTGCGCGCGATCGCGCTGGAAGCGCAGCCGCCGCGACAAGACGCGGCCGGCGCCGCGAGGCGCGAAGTGCTGGCCGTCGTCGGGGCGGGCCACCTGAAGGGCCTTGCACGGCACCTGGGCGAGGACGACGTGGCGCCCGACATCGTGCGCGCCGACCTGGAATCCGTCGCGGAAAAATCGTCGATCCCGTGGTTCACCATCGGGCTGGCCGTATTCCTGTTCGGCGGCTTCGCGTGGGGCTTCTGGCACGGCGGCCTCAGCGTGGGCGCCGACCTGCTGCTCTACTGGGTGCTGCTGACCGGCACCCTTGGCGCGATCGGTTGCGCCGTCGCCGGCGGCCACCCGCTGAGCATCCTCGCCGCGTTCGTGTCCTCGCCGGTGACGCCGCTGCATCCGGCGCTCGCGTCGGGCATGGTCAGCGCACTGGTCGAGGCGCGCATGCGCAAGCCGACCTACGCGGACTTCATGGCGTTGCGCGAGGACGTCAACACCTTGCGCGGCTGGTGGCGCAACCGGGTGGCGCGGGTGCTGCTCAACTTCTTCCTCACCAGCATGGGCACCGCGATCGGCGTCTGGATCGGCGGCGCGCGCATCCTCCACAAGCTCCTGGGGTAGTCGCTGGCGTCGCTTCGGGGCTGGGCTGTGGAAGCGCGAGGGGACTTTCGGGGGACGGCGTGAATCCGTCCATGGAGCCTCTTCGAAAACATCCATGTTTTCGACGCCCCCGAAAGTCCCCTCGCGCTTCCACAGCCCACCGCACGACGACTATCCCCGCTTCGGGAAAGAGCCAAAACCAGCATCCGAAGCCTAGGACGCATACGTCGTTTCGTTGCTTCGTGGCGTCGTTCGCTCCTGCTCTTCCCCACGAAGCGGGGCGACTCGCTTGGGGTAGGCGGCGCGAGTGCGTGTGTGTGGGCCGAGCGGGCCATGGATGGCCCGCGCCCGCGGAGTGAGTCGTGGATGACTCGTCGACGCGGCGGACCACACACACGTACTCACGTCGCCCAGCCCCGAAGCGACGGCTCTCAAGCGGAAACGGGGTCGGTGCGACGGCGGCGCGCGCGCGCGATGAGCCGCGCGCTGCCGCTGCGCATGTCGTCGAGGATCGCGTAGATCGTCGGCAGGAACAGCAGGCTCACCACGGTCGAGAACGCCAGCCCGCCCGCGATCGCGCGCGCCATCGGGTAGTAGGCCGGGCCCTCGCCCGCCAGCTGCGTGTCCGAGATCGCGATCGGCACCATCGCCAGGATCGCCGTCCCCATCGTCATCAGGATCGGGCGCAGGCGCTCGCGGCCGCCGTTCACCAGCGCCTCGGTACGCGACATGCCGCGCCGGCGCAGGTTGTTGATGTGCTCGATCAGCACGATGCCGTTGTTCACCACCACGCCCATCAGCACCAGGATGCCGATGAAGGCCATGATGTTGAATTCGGTGCCGGTGAGCCAGAACAGCCAGAACACGCCGAAGATCGAGAACAGCACGCCGCTCATGATCGCCAGCGGGAACAGCAGCGACTCGAACACCGCGGCCATGACGATGAAGATCAGCACCAGCGCGATCTTCACGTTGCGCAGCATCTGGTCGTTCATGTCCATCTGCATGCCGAAGCCGCCCCCCTCGAAGGTGTAGCCGTAACCCGGCGGCAACTGGATGGCGGACAGCGTCTTCTCGATGGCCTTCTGCGCGTCCTGCATGGACACGTCCTTGGCGAGGCTGGCCTGCACGGTCAGCATCGTCTGGCGGTTCATGCGGTTGATGGTGGTCGAGGACGGACGCACCGCCACGTCGACCATCGCCAGCAGCGGCACGGCGCGCCCGTCCGGTGCGCGGACCACGAACGATTCCAGGTCCTGCTCACCGTAGTGTTCGGCGCCGGCAAAGCGCACGTTCACCGGGATCTCGACGTCGCCGCGATGGAAGTCGCGCAGCGACGAACCGCGCAGGGCCATGCCCACGAACGAGGCCACCTGCTGGGCGCTGAAACCGAATGCGGCGGCGCGCTCGCGGTTCACCCGCACCGACAGTTCGCTGTTGGTGTCGCCGGTGTCCACGCGCACGTCGCGGAGCTTCCCGTCGCGGGACAGGATCGGGATGATGTCCGCGGCCAGCTCCTGCAAGGTCTCGGTGGACTCGCCGACCAGGCTGAACTGCAGGTTCTTCTCGTCGCCACCCGCGCCGCCCTGGCGGCCGATGCCGATGTTGGCGAGGGCCGACTTCGGCAGGCCCTTGCGCAGCGCCTCCTGGACTTCCGTGGAGACCTTCTGGTCCTTGACGTCGAGGTCGAGCTGGGTGCGCGCCCAGCCCTGCTCGCTGTAGCGCGAGTACACCTTCTCGACGTGCAGTTCCTTGCGGTGCGCGTCGATGTATTTCTCGACCCTGGCGACCTCGCGCCCCATTTCCTCCTTGGAATAGGCGCCCTGCCACTGGTAATAGATGTCGACTTCGCCGGGATCTTCCTCGTCGCCGCCGTCGGACTTGGTCATCTTCATCGGCACGATGCTGAGCATCACGATGGCGAGGATGCCGGTCACCGCCCAGCCGCGATGGTCGAGGGTCCAGCGCAGGAAACGCGCATAGCGCTCCTGCAGGCGCGGGATCAGGCCGTCGCCGGACGTGAGCGCCGGCGGCGTGCGCATCCGCGCCGAGAGCATCGGGATCAGGCTCACCGCCACCAGCCACGAGGCCAGCAGCGAGACGGAGATGGTGATCGCCAGCTGCGACAGGTAGATGGTGATGATGTTCTTCTCGCCGAACATCATCGGCAGGAACACGATGCAGTGGCACAGCGTGCCCGCCGACAGCGCGATCGCGACGTGGCGCGTGCCGACGATCGAGGCCAGGCGCGGCTGGTCGGGGAATTTCTCGCGTTCCTGGTAGATGCTTTCCACCACCACGACCGCGTTGTCCACCAGCATGCCGACCGCGAGCAGCAGGCCCATCATCGACAGGATGTTGAGCGTGACGCCGGCGAAGTGCATGAAGCCGAGCGTCATCACGAAGCAGATCGGGATCGCCAGCGTGACCATCAGCGTCGACGGCCAGTGGCGCAGGAAGAAGAACAGCACGGCGATCGACAGCAGCAGGCCGATCGCGCCGGCCTCGGCCAGCGCCGACAGCGAGCTGACGACTTCCTCGCCCTGGTCGTCGGTGACCTCGACGGAAATGCCGCGCATCGCCGGTTCGCGCTCGATGTCCTCGAGTTCGGTGCGCACCGCGCGCGACAGGTCGACCAGGTTCGCGCTGCGCTCCTTGTAGATGTCCACGCCCACCGACGGCCGGCCGTTCACCTGGCGCACGTAATCCATGCGCTGCGGCTTGAGGCTGATGTCGGCGATGTCGGCCAGGCGCGTGCCCTTCTTGCCGATCGGCAGGTCGCGCAGTTGCTGCAGGCTGCTGAGCTCGCCGCGCGGCTGGACGCGCATGCGCCGCCCGGCATCGGTGATCTCGCCGGCGGACACGGAGAAGTTGGCTGCCTGCAGCTGCGACACCAGTTCGTTGAGTTCGATGCCGTGCGCATCCAGGCGCTCGGGGACGATCGCGACCTCGACCTCCTGTTCGGGAACGCCCTCGACCTCGACCCGGGCCACGCCCGGGATCCGCTCGAGCCTGCGCTTGAGCACGTCGTCGAGCATCTGCCCCCGTGCGGTGAGGTCCTGGTCGCTGGTGAGGCGCAGGCTCATCGATTCGCGGTCGCTGTTGCTCCAGCGGAACACGAAGTATCGGCGGAAGTCGTCGGGCAACTCGTCGCGGATCGCGTCGATGCGCTCGCGCGCCTCCGACGCCGCGATCGCCACGTCCTTGCTCCAGTCGCTGAACGTCACGAACACGCCGCCACTGTCGGCGGAGGCCTCGGAGTTCATCGTCTTGATGCCGGGCATGGTCGCGATCGCTTCCTCGACCGGCCGCACCAGGTTGCGCTCCACCTCTTCCGGGGTGGAACCCGGGTACGGCAGCTGGACGAAGAAGAACGGCGCGGACGCCTCGGGGAAGGATTCCAGCGGCAGGCGCACCGCGGCGATCAGGCCGATGACGAGCATCGACACGAAGAACATGATCGTCGTGACGGGACGGCGGATGCTGAGCTCGGTAACGTTCATCAGTCGTGGGGTCCGATGGGCGTGCTCAGGCGTGGCGCGGATCGTCGCCGGCGAGCGGGTCGTGCTCGTGGGCGAGGACATCGGCGGCGGCGGCGGCATCGCGGCGGGCGCGGCGGCCACGCTCGACGTAGTCCGCGTCGGGACGGCGATCGAGCAGGTCGTACACCACCGGGATCACCACCAGGGTCAGCAGCGTCGACACCAGCAGGCCGCCGATCACCGTGATCGCCATCGGCGAGCGCACTTCCGCGCCCTCGCCGAAGGCCAGGGCCAGCGGCAGGAAGCCGAACAGCGCGCACAGCGTGGTCATCATGATCGGCCGCAGGCGCGAGCGTGCGCCATCCAGCAGCGCCTCGCGCTTGGCGACGCCCGCTTCGCGCAGCTGGTTGACCTTGTCGATCAGGATGATCGCGTTCTTCACCACCAGGCCGACCAGCAGGATCAGGCCGATGAACACCACGACCGACACCGGCGACCGGGTCAGCAGCAGCGCTGCAACCGCGCCGACGAGCGCCAGCGGGATGGTGAACAGGATCACGAACGGGTGCAGCAGCGACTCGAACTGCGAAGCCATCACCAGGTACACGAGGAAGATGGCCAGCGCGAACGCGAACAGCAGCGAACGCACCGACTCGCCG
Source organism: Luteimonas sp. (assembly GCA_035497155.1). Classification (GTDB taxonomy): domain Bacteria; phylum Pseudomonadota; class Gammaproteobacteria; order Xanthomonadales; family Xanthomonadaceae; genus Cognatiluteimonas. Next base: position 4,384 of record DATJDY010000294.1, on the reverse strand, counting down.
AGCTCTTCGCCCTGCCCGCCGATGCGCATGCCGACGTCGGTGCCCAGCGGCTGCCGCGCGACCATGCCCTCGACCTCGCGGATCGCGCCGCCCAGGTCGATGTCGCGCAGGTTCGCCGAGACGATCGCCACGCGGCGCTGGTCGGCGCGGTTGATTTCGCTGGGACCGGTCGTGGCGACCACGTCGGCGACCGACTGCAGTTCCACCGGCGCGCCGCTGCCCGGGTTCACGATCAGGTGGCGGATGTCGTCCACCGAAGCGCGATCGGATTCGCGGTTGCGCACCAGCACGTCGATCTTGCGGTCGCGGAAGCTGTAGCGCGTGGCGACGTCGCCCGCGATCTTCTTGACCACCACGTCGGCGACCTGGCGCGTCGTCAGGCCGAGCGCCGCGGCGCGGTCCTGGTCGAACACGATCTGGATCTCGGGGAAGCCCTGCTCCACCGACGACTTGACGTCGGCGTAGTGCTTGTTGGCGCGCAACATCGCGGCCATCTTGCGGCCGGCGCGCTGCAGCGCCTCGAGGTCCTGGCCCTCGATCTCGATCTCCAGCGGCGGCGACAGGCTGAACAGCTCCGGCCGCGCGAAGTCGACCTGCGCCGAGGCGACGTCGCGCATGCTCGCGCGCAGCTTCTCGGTTTCGCTGGCTTCCAGCGCGCGGCTGCCGCCGCCTTCCATCACCACCGTCAGCTTGCCGATGTTCTCGCCGCTTTCGGTCGGACTCGCATCGAGGCGCGTGCCCGTGCCGCTCACGGCATACAGCGCGCGGATGCCCGCGTCGCCGGCATGCGCTTCCTGCAGCTTGCGCACCACCGCGTCGGTCTGCGCCAGCGGCGTGCCGGGCGGCAGCTTCACGGTCATCTCGAAGCGGTCCTGCGCGAGCTGAGGGATCAGGTCCGCGCCGAGCAGCGGGATCACCGCCAGCGTCAGCGCGAACGCGGCGCCGGCGAAGCCCAGCACCAGGCCGGGACGGCCCAGCGCCCGCGGCAGCACGCGGAGGTAGAGGCCTTCCGCGCGGTGGTAGGGCGCCATCGCCAGGTCGCTGGCCTTGCGCATCACCGGGCCGACGACGGCCGCGACACCGCGCCATGCGCGAACGACCAGCCAGGCGATGCCGAAGAAGAAGCCGCGGAACATCGCGCCGACGCCATGGCCGCCCACGGCGACCGGCTTCTGCCAGCGCTTCGACGGTTCCCAGCGTTCGCGCGCCGCTTCCTCCGGGAATCCGAGCGGCGCGCGGCCCTTGAGCGAGCTGAGCATCGGGATCAGCGTCATCGCCACCGCGAGCGAGGTCGCGATCGCGATCGCCACCGTCAGCGCCTGGTCGCGGAACAGCTGCCCCGCGATGCCTTGCACGAACACCAGCGGCAGGAATACCGCGATCGTGGTCAGCGTCGAGGCGACCACGGCCATGCTGACCTCGCGCGTGCCGGCCATCGCCGCATCGAGGATGCCGAGCCCGCGTTCGCGCGCCTTGGCGATCGATTCGAGTACCACGATCGAGTCGTCCACCACCAGGCCGGTGGCGAGTGCCAGGCCGCCGAGCGACATGACGTTGAGGCTCAACCCGAACTGGCCCATGAAGAAGAACGTCGTGATGATCGAGACCGGGAGCGACAGGCCGATCACGAACGTGCTCCAGCCATCGCGCAGGAACAGGAAGATGATCAGGATCGACAGCAGGCCGCCGATCACGGCGTCGAGCTTCACGTCGAAGATCGCGTGGCGGATGAACTGCGACTGGTCGTCGATGGTCGTCAGGTCGATGTCCGCCGGCATGTGCTCGCGGATGTCCTTGAGCTTGGCCTCCAGCGCATCGGCGGTGGCGACGGTATTGGCGTCGCCTTCCTTGTACACGGCGAGCTCGACCGCTTCGCGGCCGTCGAGGCGGATGATCGCCTCGCGTTCCTTGTAACCCTGGGTGACGGTGGCCACGTCGCGCAGGCGCAACGCCATGCCGCCGCCGGCTTGCGACGAGCCGCCGCCGCCGGAACTCATCGCCGCCGCCATCAGCGCGGCGTCACCGGACGCCGCGGCAACGCGCGCGACTTCGTCATTGCCGCTGCTCGCCTGCGCGGCGCGCGTCGTCAGCAGCATGTTGCCGATTTCCTCGACGCTGGCGAACTGGTTGACGGTACGCACGAGGTAACGGCGCGTGCCTTCCTCCAGGCGCCCGCCGGAGATGTTGATGTTCTCCTGCTGCAGTCGGTTGATCACCGTGTCGATCGGGATGTTGAGCGCGGCGAGCTTGCGCTGGTCGATGTCGACCTGGACCTCGTCCTCGAGGCCGCCGCCGACCTTGACCGCGGCGACGCCGTCGACCGGCTCGAGCTTCTTCTTCAGGTCCTCGTCGGCGTAACGGCGCAGTTCCATGAGCCTGCGCACGGCATCGGCGTCGCTGCCCGCGGTCTTCGGCGCGAGCACGAGGCGCATGATCGGCTGCGTGGACGGATTGAAGCGCAGCAGCACCGGCGCCTTCGCCTCCAGCGGGAACTGCAGCGACTCCATCTTGTCGCGCACTTCCAGCGAGGCCTGGTCCATGTCGGTGCCCCAGGCGAACTCGAGCACCACGTCGCTCTGCCCGGTGCGCGACACCGACTTGAGCTTGCGCAGGCCCTTGACCACGCCGAGCGCTTCTTCGGCGGGCTCGGTGATCAGCGTTTCGATCTCGGCCGGCGCCGCGCCCGTGTATTCGGTGCGCACCGTCAGCGTCGGATAGCTCAGGTCGGGCAGCAGGTTGACCTTGAGGTCGCCCAGCGCGATCAACCCGAACAGCACGAAGGTGAGCGTGACCATCGCCACCGTCACGCGGCGGCGCGTCGCAAGCCCCACCAGGCCGCCGCCCTGCAGCGGCGGCGGCGTTTCGGCGGCGGGGCGGCTCATCGCGCGCCCTTCCCGTCGCCCGCCTTGTCGGTGCCCTTGTCCTTGGCCGCGGCGGGCACGGCGACGGTCTTGCCGTCGATCGCGATCACCTGCACCACGCTGCCGTCGCGCACCGCGCTCTTGCCGGCGACGACCACCTGGTCGCCCTGCTTCAGCCCGCCGCGCACTTCGGCCCACTCGCCTTCGGTGTAGCCCAGCACCAGCGTCGCGCGCATCGCCTTGCCACCGCGGACCACGAACACCGCCGGCTTCGCCTCGTCCTCGAGCAGCGCCGAGCGCGGCAACGCGAGCGCATCGGCGCGGCTGGCGTAGTCGACGCGGACGCGGCCGAACATGCCCGGCTGCAGCACGCCCGCGTTGTCGAAGGCGCAGACGACGCGGAAGGTGCCGCTGCCCGAATCCACCACCGGCGAAACGCGGTCGATCGAGCCGGTGAAGGTCTTGCCCGGCAGCGCATCCACCTGCAGCGAGACCGGCAGGCCGGCGTGCATCGTCGCGAGTTCGCGCTCGGGGACGTTGAGCGTGGCCTCGAGGCGGTCGGCGTCGATGATGCGGAAGATCGGCGTGTTGATCTGCACGAAGTTGCCGGTCTTGATCGAGCGCGAGGCGATCACGCCGGAAATCGGCGCACGCACTTCGGTGTAGGAGAGCTCGAGCTGGGCCAGGCGGTTCGCGGCGCGCGCGTTCTGCAGGTCGTACTTGAGCTGGTCGATGTCGTATGCGCTGATCAGGCTCTGCTCGGAGAGCTTGAGCGAACGCGCGTAGTTGGCCTCGAGCTTGCTGACCTGCGCGGCGCTCTGCGCCTCCTGCAGGCGCGGGCGGTCGGCGTCCAGGCGCACCAGCACCTGGCCTGCGCGCACGCGCTGGCCTTCCTCGACCATGACCTGCAGGGCGACGCCGGACGTCTTCGCCACGACCTGCGCGTCGGCGCGGGCCTCGAGCGGCGCGGTGCCGGCATAGCTGGCGGCGATGGCGCGGCGTCCGAGCGTGGCCACTTCGACCGGCACGGCATCGGGACCCTTGTCGGCCCCGTCCTTGTCCGCGGCCCCATCGCCCTTCTTGACCGTGCAGGCCCCCAGGGCCAGCACGCTCCCGGCCATCACGCACAGGAGCAGCGGCGCCATCAGGCGACGGCGCAGAGGGGAAAGCCGGCCGTTCGCGTGGTCGGTCGCAAGGATCATGGGGGGAACTCGTCGTGGGGGTGTTGTAGCAAGGTATATCACCTGTGGCCGGAGGCATATCCGCCAGAGGTCATGGGTCACGCACCGGCCCGTGCCTTTGGGGTTGGCCGTGCGAGGTGGCTATACTGATGTGATTGCCTCCGCGCGTGAAGCGCGATGGCTCCAGACCAACTCGCAAGCACGCGGACACAAGCCCGATGATCCGATCGTTTTTCCTCGTTTCGTGCCTGGCCTTCGCCGGCACCGCCGTCGCGCAGGAGCAGGCTGCACCTGCGCCCGCCGCTCCGCAGGCCACCGCGCCGGCCACCACGCCCGCGACGC
>DATJDY010000293.1:0-11119 GCA_035497155.1 Luteimonas sp. | reverse complement strand
TGAGGGCGCGGGGCTCCGGCCCCATGCCTTGTCCATCGCCTGCTGCCGATGCGGCCTGCATCGGACGGCCCCGCCAGTTGTGGCGTTGCTGGGACACCCGCTCCATATCCCAATCATAAGCGGCCACGCCGCAAATCCTTTCAAACTACGGAATCATCGAGATGGCAGAAGAACGTGCACCGCGGGGCCGCGATCGTGATCGCAACCGCGAGGAAATGGACGACGGCATGATCGAGAAGCTGATCGCGGTCAACCGCGTCAGCAAGACGGTCAAGGGCGGCCGCCAGTTCACCTTCACCGCGCTGACGGTGGTGGGCGACGGCGACGGCAAGGTCGGCTTCGGCTACGGCAAGGCGCGCGAAGTGCCGGTCGCCATCCAGAAGTCGATGGAGCAGGCGCGCCGCGGCATGTCCAAGGTGGAGCTCAACAACGGCACCCTCTGGCACGCGGTGAAGTCGGGCCACGGCGCGGCGCATGTGTACATGCAGCCGGCATCCGAAGGTACCGGCGTGATCGCCGGCGGCGCGATGCGCGCCGTGCTCGAGGCGGTGGGCGTGAAGAACGTGCTGGCCAAGGCCACCGGTTCGCGCAACCCGATCAACCTCGTGCGCGCCACGCTGCGCGGCCTCAACGAAATGCATTCGCCGAGCCGCATCGCGGCCAAGCGCGGCAAGAAGGTGGAGGACCTGCACCATGGCTAAGAAGAACGAGGCCGCCGGCACCATCAAGGTGCGCCTGGTCAAGGGCCTGCGGGGAACCAAGAGCATCCATCGCCTGTCGGTGAAGGCTCTGGGCCTTGGCAAGTTGAACAGCGTGCGCGAACTGAAGGACAGCCCCCAGGTCCGTGGCCTGATCAATACGGTCCACTACCTGGTCCAGGTCGAGGAGTAATTCGATGAAGATGAACACGTTGAGCCCCGGCAAGGGCGCTCGCCAGGATCGCAAGCGCGTCGGTCGCGGCATCGGTTCCGGCCTCGGCAAGACCGCCGGCCGCGGCCACAAGGGTTCGTTCGCGCGTTCGGGCAAGGGCAAGATCAAGGCCGGCTTCGAAGGCGGCCAGATGCCCATGCAGCGTCGCCTGCCGAAGATCGGCTTCGCCTCGCTGAAGAAGAAGGACACCGCCGAAGTGCTGCTGTACCAGCTGGACAAGCTGGACGCCGGCACCATCGACTTCGCCGCGCTCCGCGCCGCGAAGCTGGTTCCCTCGACCGCGAAGCAGGCCAAGATCGTCAAGAAGGGCGAGATCAGCAAGAAGTTCGTGCTGAAGGGCCTGCTGGCCACGGCCGGCGCGAAGGCGGCGATCGAAGCCGCCGGCGGCCAGGTCGCCGAGGCCGCGGAGTAAGCCCCGGATGGCGCGCAGCGCAACCGCGATGGCCGGCCTCGCCGGCGCCGGCCGGTTCACCGAGCTTCGCCAGCGACTGCTGTTCGTGCTCGGCGCACTGCTGGTCTATCGCATCGGCTGCTACATCCCCGTCCCGGGCGTCAACCCGGAGGCGATGCTGCAGCTGATGCAGTCGCAGGAAGGCACGATCGTGGACATGTTCAACATGTTCTCGGGCGGCGCCCTGGCGCGCTTCAGCCTGTTCGCGCTGAACGTGGTGCCGTACATCTCCGCGTCCATCGTGATGCAGCTGATGGTGCAGATCCTGCCGAGCCTGAAGGCCATCCAGAAGGAAGGCGAGTCGGGCCGCCGCAAGATCACCCAGTGGTCGCGCCTCGGCGCGATCCCGCTGGCGATCTTCCAGTCGGCCGGCATCGCCGTCGAGCTGCAGACCTCCGGTGCCACCAACGGCATCCCGGTCGTCTACGCGCCCGGCCCTGGCTTCGTGCTGACCGCGGTGGTCGCGCTGACCGCCGGCACCATGTTCCTGATGTGGCTGGGCGAGCAGGTGACCGAGCGCGGCGTCGGCAACGGCGTGTCGCTGATCATCTTCGCCGGCATCGTGGCGGGCCTGCCCGGCGCGGTACTGGGCACGCTCGAGAGCGTCCGCAACGGCCAGATGACCTCGTTGAAGGTGATGGCCATCGCCTTGCTCGTGCTGCTCTTCACCTGGTTCGTGGTGTTCATGGAGAGCGGCCAGCGCCGCATCACCGTGAACTACGCGCGCCGCCAGGGCGGTCGCAGCGCGTACATGAACCAGTCGTCGTTCCTGCCGCTCAAGCTCAACATGTCGGGCGTGATCCCGCCGATCTTCGCGTCGTCGATCATCATGTTCCCGGCCACCGCCTCGACCTGGTTCGGCCAGGCCGGCGCCGGCAACTGGCTGCAGCGCGCCGCGCAGGCGCTGGGCCCGGGCGAGCCGCTGCACATGATCCTCTACGCGTCGCTGATCATCGGTTTCACCTTCTTCTACACGGCGCTGGTCTTCAACTCGCAGGAGACCGCGGACAACCTGAAGAAGTCGGGCGCGCTGATCCCGGGCATCCGCCCGGGCAAGGCGACGGCGGACTACATCGATGCGGTGCTGACCCGGCTCACGGCCGCCGGTGCCGCCTACCTGGTGCTGGTCTGCCTGCTGCCGGAATTCATGCGCACCGAGCTGGGCGCCTCGTTCTACTTCGGCGGTACTTCGCTGCTGATCGTGGTGGTGGTGGTCATGGACTTCATCGCGCAGATCCAGGCGCACCTGATGTCCCACCAGTACGACAGCCTGCTGAAGAAGGCCAACCTGAAGGGGCGGGGCGGTTCCCGCTAAGCGGTAAACGAAACAACCAGCCGGGTCCGACGAATGCGCGGACCGGCAGATGGGCGACCCGGGCGGCGGTTCCGCGCACGGGTGGCCCGGGGCGGATCCGCGCGCCGGAGTAGCGCGCGGGCCGGGCAGGGCGGGAAACCGCCAGGCCACGGCCAGCCCCGGGTCGTCGCCGGAGCATGGGCACGCTCCCCATGCCGGGTTCCAGGGCTTCGGCCCCGGGGCTTCCAGTATTCACGGAACCTTGCTAAAATTTCCAGTTCACTCGCCGGGCTTGCGTGCCCGGCCGCCAACCGTTTGGAGATCCGCCACATGGCGCGTATTGCCGGCGTCAACCTGCCTGCCCAGAAGCACGTCTGGGTGGGCTTGCAGAGTATCTACGGCATTGGCCGTACCCGTTCCCGCCAGGTCTGCGACTCGGCCGGGGTCACCCCGTCGACCAAGATCCGCGACCTGTCGGAGCCCGAAGTCGAGCGCCTGCGTGCCGAGATCGGCAAGTTCGCGGTCGAGGGCGACCTGCGCCGCGAAGTCGGCGTCGCGATCAAGCGCCTCATGGACCTGGCCTGCTATCGCGGCCTGCGCCACCGTCGCGGCCTGCCCCTGCGCGGCCAGCGCACCCGGACCAATGCACGCACCCGCAAGGGTCCGCGCAAGGCCATCAAGAAGTAAGGAACAGACATGGCCAAGCCCGCTGCAGCCAAAGTCAAGAAGAAGATCAAGCGCGTCGTCACCGACGGCATCGCGCATGTGCACGCTTCTTTCAACAACACCATCGTGACCATCACCGACCGCCAGGGCAACGCGCTGTCGTGGGCGACCTCGGGGGGCGCGGGCTTCCGCGGCTCGCGCAAGTCGACCCCGTTCGCCGCGCAGGTCGCCGCCGAGAAGGCCGGCAAGGCCGCGCTCGACTACGGCGTGAAGTCGCTGGAAGTCCGCATCAAGGGCCCGGGTCCGGGCCGCGAGTCGGCCGTGCGTTCGCTCAACAACGTCGGCTACAAGATCACCAACATCATCGACGTGACGCCCATCCCGCACAACGGATGCCGTCCGCCGAAGAAGCGTCGCGTCTAAGGGGGCGATAGAATAATGGCTCGTTATATCGGACCCACCTGCAAGCTCGCCCGTCGCGAAGGCGCCGACCTCGGCCTCAAGTCGCCGGCGCGCGCGCTCGATTCCAAGTGCAAGCTGGAGCAGAAGCCCGGCCAGCACGGCGCCGGTACCGGCGCGCGTCGCAGCAAGCTCTCGGATTACGCCACCCAGCTTCGCGAGAAGCAGAAGGTCAAGCGCATCTACGGCCTGCTGGAGCGCCAGTTCCGCAACTACTACAAGAAGGCCTCGACGAAGAAGGGCAACACCGGCGAGAACCTCCTGCAGATGCTCGAGACCCGCCTGGACAACGTCGTCTACCGCATGGGCTTCGCCGTCACCCGTCCGGCCGCGCGCCAGCTGGTCAGCCACCGCGGCGTGACCGTGAACGGCAAGCCGGTGAACCTGCCGTCGTACGCGGTCAAGGCGGGCGACGCGATCGCGCTGTCCGAGCGCGCGCAGAAGCAGCTCCGCGTGCAGGAGTCGCTGACCGTATCCGGCCAGATGGACCTGTCGCCGTCGTGGATCGAGGTCGACGCGAAGAAGTTCGCCGGCGTGTTCAAGGCGGTCCCGGACCGCGCTGACCTGCCTGTTGACATCAACGAAGCGCTGATCGTCGAGTTGTATTCCAAGTAACGGTCGCGGCAACTCCAGCATCGGGTCTTCGGCCCGATGAAGGATCGCCTCCACAACCCTGGCCGATCCGCTGCGCGTATCGGCCGCCCCCTTCAGTCAAGGGGGCTCCATAGGCAAAAGCAGCGCTGTTCGCATTTGCAGGAGAAGCTACACACATGACGGTTACCGCCAACCAAGTCCTGCGTCCCCGCGGCCCCCAGATCGAGCGACTCGCCGGCAACCGCGCGAAGGTCGTGATCGAGCCGCTGGAGCGCGGCTACGGCCATACGCTGGGCAATGCCCTGCGCCGCGTGCTGCTGTCCTCGATCCCCGGCTTCGCCATCACGGAAGTCGAGATCGACGGCGTGCTGCACGAGTACAGCACCATCGAGGGCCTGCAGGAGGACGTGCTCGAAGTCCTGCTGAACCTCAAGGACATCGCCATCCGCATGGGCACCGGCGACAGTTCCACCCTGACCCTGTCCAGGCAGGGCCCGGGCGTCGTCACCGCCGGCGACATCAAGACCGACCACAACGTCGAGATCCTCAATCCCGAGCACATCATCGCGCACCTGACCAAGGATGCGGCGCTGAACATGCGGCTCAAGATCGAGCGCGGCTTCGGCTACCAGCCGGCCGCCGCCCGTCGCAAGCCGGACGAGGAAACCCGCGCGATCGGTCGCCTGATGCTGGACGCCTCGTTCTCGCCGGTCCGCCGCGTCGCGTATGCGGTCGAGGCCGCGCGCGTCGAGCAGCGCACCGACCTGGACAAGCTGGTCATCGACATCGAGACCAACGGCACGATCGACGCCGAGGAAGCCGTGCGCACCGCCGCCGACATCCTCAGCGACCAGCTGTCGGTGTTCGGCGACTTCACGCACCGCGACCGCGGCGCGTCGAAGCCGGTGGCCGCCGGCGTGGATCCGGTGCTGCTGCGCCCGATCGATGACCTGGAGCTGACGGTGCGTTCGGCCAACTGCCTCAAGGCCGAGAGCATCTACTACATCGGCGACCTGATCCAGAAGACCGAGGTCGAGCTGCTCAAGACCCCGAACCTGGGCAAGAAGTCGCTCACCGAGATCAAGGAAGTGCTCGCGCAGCGTGGCCTCTCGCTCGGCATGAAGCTCGAGAACTGGCCGCCGGCGGGAGTCGCTTCCCACGGGATGATGGGCTGACGCCCTTGCCGCGGCAGCCGCCGCGGCAGCGACCGCGACACGATTGACGAACACGCCGACGGGCACGAGCCCGCGGCAACGCCGGAAACGGATTTTCCGGCCAGGGCCAGCGCAGTCCGAAGCACCAACGCCAGGATGGCGACAGCGAAGTCCAACGCCTCCAACATTCAACAGGAACCAGACCCATGCGCCACCAGAAATCCGGCCGCAAGTTCAGCCGCACCAGCGCCCATCGCCAGGCGATGTTCGAGAACATGGCCGCGTCGCTGATCAAGCACGAGCTGATCAAGACCACCTTGCCGAAGGCCAAGGAACTGCGCCGCGTCGCCGAGCCGCTGATCACGCTCGCCAAGACCGACGGCGTCGCCAACCGCCGCGTCGCATTCGCCCGGCTGCGCGACAAGGAGGCCGTCGGCACGCTGTTCACCGTGCTCGGCCCGCGCTACGCCACCCGTCCGGGCGGCTACCTGCGCATCCTCAAGTGCGGTTTCCGCGCCGGCGACAACGCGCCGATGGCCTACGTCGAGCTCGTCGACCGCCCGCAGGCCGTGTAGAGCCGACCCATGGTCGGCTGACGCCTAACGGGGCCGACCACGCATCGGCCCTGCGGCAAACGAAGCCCCGGCCGATGCCGGGGCTTCTTTTTTTGCGTATCGTGGCGGCATGAACGCCAACCCCCTCCGCTGGTCCTTCCGCGCCGCCTGCCTGGCCGGTTTCGCCGCCTGCGCGCTGCTCATCGGCTATGCCCTGTACCTGCAGTTCCACGACTTCCTGGAGCCGTGCCCGCTGTGCATCTTCCAGCGCATCGCGTTCGCGACGCTGGGCGTCGTGTTCCTGCTGGCGGGGCTGCACGCGCCGCGCGGTGCTGGTGGTCGCCGGGCCTGGGGCGTGCTCGCGTTGCTGGCGGCGGCGGCTGGCATCGGCATCGCCGGGCGCCATGTGTGGCTGCAGCACCTGCCGGCCGACCAGGTGCCGATGTGCGGGCCGGGCCTGAACTTCCTGATGGAGGCGTTCCCGCTCAGCAGCGTGATCCGCACGGTGCTCACCGGTTCGGGCGAGTGCGCGAAGGTCGACTGGACGTTCCTCGGCCTGTCGATGCCGGAATGGAGCCTGGCGTGCTTCCTGCTGTTCGCCGCGTGGATCGTGCTGAAGATGCTGCTGCCGGGGAAGGAGGCGCGCCGCCATGGCCATCGCTGACCGCCCGCAGCCCGTCACGTTGGCCGAGGGCTGGTCGCCCGCGTCCTGGCGCGAGCGGCCGGCCGCGCAGTTGCCCGCGTATCCCGATGCAGGTGCGCTCGCGCAGGCCATGGCCGAACTGCGCTCGCTGCCGCCGCTGGTCACCTCGTGGGAGATCCTCGCGCTGAAGCAGCAGGTTGCCGAGGCGCAGGAGGGCCGCCGCTTCCTGCTGCAGGCCGGCGACTGCGCCGAGAGCTTCGCCGAGTGCAGTTCCGGCGTGATCTCCAACCGGCTCAAGGTGCTGCTGCAGATGAGCCTGGTGCTGGTGCACGGCCTGCGCCTGCCGGTGGTGCGCGTGGGCCGCTTCGCCGGCCAGTACGCGAAGCCGCGCTCGACCGACCTGGAAACGCGCGACGGCGTTTCGCTGCCCTCGTACCGCGGCGACATCGTCAACGCGCCGGGCTTCACCGCCGAAGAGCGCACGCCCGACCCGCGCCGCATGGTCAAGGCGCACGCGCGCTCGGCGCTGACGATGAACTTCGTGCGCGCGCTGATCGACGGCGGCTTCGCCGACCTGCACCACCCCGAATACTGGAACCTGGAGTGGGTGGGGCATTCGCCGCTGGCCGAGGAATACCGGCACATGGTGTCGGGCATCGGCGACGCGGTGCGTTTCATGGAAACGCTGTCCGGCAGCGAGGTGCACAACCTCAACCGGGTCGATTTCTACACCTCGCACGAAGCGCTGCTGCTGCCCTACGAGGAAGCGCAGACGCGGCAGGTGCCGCGGCAGTGGGGCTGGTTCAACCTCGGCACGCACTTCCCGTGGATCGGCATGCGCACGGCGGCGCTCGACGGCGCGCACGCGGAGTACTTCCGCGGCATCCGCAACCCGATCGCGGTGAAGGTGGGGCCGTCGGCTACGCCGGACGCGCTGCTGCGCCTCATCGACCTGCTGAACCCGGGCGACGAGGCGGGGCGGCTCACCTTCATCCATCGCATGGGCGCGGGACAGGTCGCGGACAAGCTGCCGGCGCTGCTCGACGCGGTGCGGCGCGATGGCCGCCGCGTGCTGTGGGTCTGCGACCCGATGCACGGCAACACCGAAACCTCCAGCAACGGCTACAAGACGCGGCGCTTCGCCAACATCCGCAGCGAGCTCGAGCAGTCGTTCGACCTGCATGCCGCGGCGGGCACGCGCCTGGGCGGCGTGCACCTGGAGCTGACCGGCGAGGACGTGACCGAATGCACCGGCGGCGCGCGCGACCTGACCGACGCCGACCTGGCGCGCGCCTACCGTTCCAATGTCGATCCGCGCCTGAACTACGAGCAGGGCCTGGAGGTCGCGATGCTGGTCGTGCGCAAGCAGGCGCAACTCGCGGCGCCGCGGCGATGAGGCGCTCGATCGCGTCGCTCGCCGCGCTGCTGGCCGCTGGCATCACCGGCAGTGCGTGGGCCGCCACCGGCACGATGGCCCTTGCGGGCATTGCGGATGCCGCAAGCGCCAACGCACCGGCCGCGACCCCGGCCGCGACCGTCGTGGCGCAGGATTCCGGTGTCGCCGTGCGCCTGCGCGGCATTTCCGCCGTCGATGCGAAGGTGGCGTGGGCCAGTGGCCGCGAGGGGACGGTGTTGCGCACCGTCGACGGCGGCGCGCATTGGCAGGCGATGCATGTGCCGGGCGCGGAAAAGCTCGACTTCCGCGACGTCGAGGGCTTTTCCGCGGACCGCGCGATCGTCCTGTCGATCGGGCCGGGTGCGGATTCGCGGGTGTATCGCACCGACGATGCCGGGCGCAGCTGGCAGCTCGCGTTGCAGAACGCGGATCCGCGCGCATTCTTCGACTGCATGGCGTTCGATGGCGAACGCGGCTGGATGCTCGGCGATCCGGTGGACGGCGCGTTCCAGGTCTACGCGAGCACCGACGGCGGCCGCACCTGGGCGCTGCAGCCGGGAGGCATGCCGCCGGCGGAACAGGACGAAGCGGCGTTCGCCGCCAGCGGCACCTGCATCGCGACCACGCCGTGGGGCGGGCGCATGGTGGTGGGCGGAGGCGGCGCGGCGCGTGCGTTCGTCGACAGCGGCGATGGCGATGGCAACGCCCACGACATCTCCGGCGCGACGGCGGGCGCCTCGCCGATCGCGTGGAGCGCATACGCGACGCCGATCCCGGCACGCGTGCCGGCGGCGGGCATCTTCTCGGCGGCGCCCGCGGGCAGCGACATGCTGCTGGTCGGCGGCGACTTCGAGCACGAAGCGGCACCGGGCAGCGCGGCGCTCGCGCAACGCCACGACGACGGCAGCCTGAAGGTATCGGCGCTGCCGGATCCACGCGGCTATCGCTCCGGCGTGGCCTGCGCCGGCGACGCGCGGCCGCGTTGCGTCGCGGTCGGGCCGGGCGGGGTGGACGTGCTGGTCGACGGCCGCTGGCAGGCCTTGTCCGACACCGGCTACGACGCCGTCGACCTCGCCGCGGATGGCAGCGGCAGCGGCTGGGCGAGCGGCGACAAGGGCCGCATCGCCCGCATCAGGATCGCGCCGGCACCCTAGTGGCGGCGCAACTCGACGGTGCGCGTTACGGCACCAGCGTCGGCAGGAACTTCGGCGGCTTGCGCGCCTGCGTCGCCTGCTCGTAGCCGTAGGCGATGCCGATCAGCGTGGGCTCGCTCCACGCCGCGCCCATGAACACGATGCCCACCGGCAACTCGTGCGCGAAGCCCGCCGGTACCGTGATCGACGGATAGCCGGCCACCGAGGTGATCTGCGACGCGCCGCCCACGGTCGGATCGCCGCTGACGACGTGGTCGCCGAGCACCAGGTCGGTCGTGTACGCCGGGCCCCACGACGGCGCGAGCAGCGCATCGAGGTGGTTCGCCTTCAATGCGGCATCGATGCCTTCCGGTCCCGCGCGCCGCTTCGCGCGCGCCAGCGCATCGAGGTAGGCCTTGTCCGTCAGCGGCCCCTTCGCCTGCGCCTGCAGGAAAAGCTCCTGTCCGAACCACGGCATCTCCGTGTCCGCGTGCGCGTCGTTGAACGCGATCAGGTCGGCGAGCGTCTTCGACGGCACGTCGGCGCCGGCGAGGTAGGCGGCCACGTCGTGCTTGAACTCGTACAGCAGTACGTTGAATTCGTCGTCGCCGAGCTTGTCGACGTTCGGTACATCGACCGGATCGACGACGATCGCGCCCTGCGCGCGCAGCACGACGATCGCCTGCTCGAGCGCGCGGTCGGCGTTCGGTTCCATGCCGGCGAGCTTGCGGACCACGCCGATGCGCTTGCCCGCGAGCGCGCCCGGCTGCAGGAAACGCGTGTAGTCGGTCGCGTGCGCGTCGGCGCCCGCGGTCGCCGCATCGGCCGGATCGCTGCCCGCCATCGCGGTGAGCAGCGCGGCCGCGTCGGCGACGGTGCGCGTCATCGGCCCGGCGGTGTCCTGCGAATGCGCGAGCGGGATGATGCCGCCGCGGCTCACCAGCCCGAGCGTCGGCTTGATGCCGACGAGGCCGGTCATCGCGGCGGGGCAGATCACGCTGCCGTCGGTCTCGGTGCCGATGCCCACGGTAGCCATGTTCGCGGCGATCGCGCTGCCGGTGCCCGAACTCGAGCCGCAGGGATTGCGGTCCAGCACGTACGGGTTGCGCGTCTGCCCGCCGCGCCCGGTCCAGCCGGAGCTGGCGTGCGTGGAGCGGAAGTTGGCCCACTCGCTGAGGTTGGTCTTGCCGAGGATCACGGCGCCGGCGTCGCGCAGGCGCTGCACGAGGAACGCGTCGTGCTTCGGGCGGTTGTCCGCCAGCGCCAGAGAGCCGGCGGAATTGACCATCGGCACCGCGTCGATGTTGTCCTTGAGCAGGACCGGGATGCCGTGCAACGGCCCGCGCACCTTGCCCGCGGCGCGCTCGGCGTCGCGCGCGGCGGCTTCGGACATCGCATCCGGGTTGAGCTCGATGATCGCGTTGACCGCCGGCCCCGACTTGTCGATCGCGGCGATGCGGTCGAGGTAGGCGCGGGTGAGCGTGCGGCTGTCGAGCGCCCCGGCGGCCATGCGCGCCTGCAGGCCGGCGACGGTGGCCTCGTCGAAAGCGAAGGCGGTCGGGCCGGGCGCGGCTGCGCCGTCGCCCGGCGACTGCGCGGGCCGCGGGACGGCCCCGGCCGGGGCCGTGCCGGCCAGGAAGGGACACGCGAGCAACAGCGCCGCCAGCAGCGGCGCGCGACGGAACGACGACATGGGAACCCCCGGTCGGCTAGTAGCGACGACGCAGGATATCGCGGGCCAGCACCCAGACGACGGCGACGTTGATCGCCAGCACCACCAGCGCCGGCCAGCCGGGATGGCGCCACAGCGCGTAGAGGTCCAGCGGGAGGTAGAGGGACGCCGTC
>DATJDY010000292.1:0-8121 GCA_035497155.1 Luteimonas sp. | reverse complement strand
CGTCGCTGCGAAGCCCCTCCACGCCCGCGTATTCCGGGTCCTGCTGCGCAGCGGGCATGAAGTTGCCGCGGCCGCCGCCGAGCAGCACGTCCGGGCCGTTGCCGTAGGCCGACTCGACCATCTGCCGCGCGATGTCGACGCACGACGCCGTGCCCGGCGCCTTCGCCATGATCGTGTCGTTCTCCCAGTTGCGGTCGGCGACGTGCGCGAACGTCGCCGCGGGCGTGGCGTGGGTGACCTTGGTCGTGGTGACGACGCCGGTGGCCATGCCGGCGGCCGCGGCCAGCTCCCACAGCGTCAGCATCGGTGCAGCGCGCCCGGCATCGCAGTCGTAGCGCGGCGCCTGCGGTCCGACGCTGATGACTCCGTATCGCGTCTTCACGCCGGTGGCCATCGCCGACATCGTTCCCGCGGAATCGGGGACCTGCGAATCGGTGTTGTAGGTGCGGCTGAATGCGGTGGCCGGGAACGATTCCCAGGACAGCAGCGTGCCTTCGCCCGGCTCGCCACCGCGCTGGCCGGCGAGGATGCGCGCCGCCGCCACGGTCGGCAGGCTCATGCCGTCGCCGACGAACAGGATGACGTTGCGCGCGCGACCCTGCATCGCGCCCCGCGCGGCGGCCTGCGAGGCGCCGAGGCGGTACCACCACGCGGCGGTCTCGCCGCCGGGGTGGGCGACGGCCGGCACCTCCACCGCGATTCCCGCCCCTGACGGCCGCGATGCCGTCGCGGCGCCGGGCAGGCTGGCGCAACCGGCGAGCAGCGTCGCGAGGCAGGCGGCGGCGATGCCTGGAATCGATCGTGCGGCGGTGTTCATGGCGGCTCCGTGCGTCGGGGCCACGATCATTCCATGCGATGGATGAGGGTCGCCGCCGCGTCCATGCGCCGCCGCATCGTCGGCGGCAAGACAGCGTTCCACCCATGCACTCGCGCGGGCCGCCGGGCATCGGCTATCGTGCGCGGACGCACCCTCCGGAATTCCGATGAAGATTGTTTCGGCCTGGTTCCGCATTCCGTTCTGGCAGCGGGTGCTTGCGGGCTTCGTGCTCGGCGCGCTCGCGGGCTGGCTGCTCGGCCCCGCCGCGGAAACCTGGTTCGGCCCGCTCGGTGACCTGTACGTCACGCTGATCAAGCTGATCGCCGCGCCATTGGTCTTCTTCGCGGTGATCCACGCGGTCTCGTCCCTGCACGGGCAGAAATCGATGGTCGCGCTCGGCGGCCGCACCTTCGCGTGGTTCGCCGGCACCGCGATGCTCGCCGTCGGCATCGGCCTGCTGGTCGGCACGGTGATGAAGCCCGGCGTCGGCGTCGGCGCGCTGTCGATCGCGTCCGACTACGTGCCCAAGGTCGTGCCCGACCCGATCCGCGTGCTGCTCGACGTCGTGCCCAGCAATGCGTTCTACGCGCTCACCGGCATCGGCACCACCACCAACGCAGCGGGCGAAACCGTGCTCGCCGCGGGCAAGGGTTCGATCCTGCCGGTGATCTTCATCGCCGCGCTGGTCGGCTTCGCGATGGTGAAGCTCGGCGACCGCGTCGCCGGCGCGCGCCGCCTGGCGGGCGAGGCGAGCGAGCTGATGATCCAGGTCACGCGCTTCGTGCTCGAGGTGACGCCGATCGGCACCTTCGGCCTGATCGCCGCGCTGGTCGGCTCCTACGGCTTCTCCAAGTTGCTGCCCCTGGGCAGCTTCGTGATCGCGCTGTACCTGGCATGCATCCTGCAGATCGTGGTGGTGTACGGCGGGCTGCTGCTCGTGCACGGGCTCAATCCGCTGAAGTTCTTCCGCGGCGCCGCGTCGGGCATGCAAGTGGCGTTCGTCAGTTCCTCGAGTTTCGCCTCGATGCCGGCGGCGCTGCGCAGCGTGACCCACAACCTCGGCGTGGACCGCGATTACGCGGCGTTCGCCGTGCCGCTGGGCGCGAGCATCAAGATGGACGGTTGCGGCGCGATCTATCCCGCGCTCGCGGCGGTCTTCATCTCGCAGTACACCGGCGTGTCGTTGAGCGCGGACCAGTACCTGGTGGTGCTCCTGGCATCGGTGCTCGGCAGCTTCGGTACCGCCGGCGTGCCCGGCACCGCGGTGGTGATGGCGACGGTCGTGCTGAGCGCCGCGGGCCTGCCGCTGGAGGCGATCGGCTACCTGTACGCGATCGACCGCGTGCTCGACATGATGCGCACGATGACCAACGTCACCGGGCAGATGCTGGTGCCGGTGCTGGTCGCGCGCGAGACGGGGCTGCTGGACCGCGAGGTCTACCAGGCGGCGTCGAGCAACCTGGGCGTGGCGGAAGGCGAAGTGGCCGAGCCGCACCCGGTACGCGAGGCGGCGTAGGCGTTCAGGTGTTCGAGGTGTTCTTGAAGCGCGGCGCGGATGCCCGCCGCGAAGGGCCGCCTCAGATCCCGGCGACGCGCCGGGCCTGCAGGAACTTGCTGCCCCAGTAGCCGTCCAGGCTCGACACCGTGACGTCGCGACCGGTGCGCGGGGCATGCACGAAGCGCCCGTCGCCGAGGTAGATGCCGACGTGGTCGACGCGGCCACGGCGGCCGAAGAACACGAGGTCGCCCGGGACGAGGCTCTTGCGGTCGACTTTCTCGCCGCTGCGGGCCATGTCGCGGGACACGCGCGGCAGCTCGATGCCGAGCGCGCTGCGGAACACGTAGCCGACCAGGCCGCTGCAGTCGAAACCGTCGGTGGTCGTGCCGCCCCAGCGATAGGGCGTGCCGAGCAGGGTCAGGGCGCGCTTGAGGACGTCCTGGATGCGGCTGCCGGTGGTGGCGGTCGCGTCGGCGCCGGTGGAAGCGGACTGCTTGCCCATCAGGCGGTTGATGTCGCCGGCCAGGAGCAGCGCGCGGTCGGACATCGGCAGGGGCTGGTCGAGCACGACGACGGCGTCGTGCAGGTCGTCATCGTCGATCGAGGTCGAAGCGGGCGCTGGCGCAGCGGCCGGCTTCGCCGACGTGGTCGCCCTGGCGGACGTGCCGGGGGCCGGCACCACGGGCGTGGCAGCCGGACTCGCCAGCGGGGCGGCAACGGCGGCGCCGCTGGTCATCGCGGCCGGCTGAGCCGGCTGCACGGCCAGCGCCGGCAGCGCGGGACACGCGAACAGGCAGGCGCACAGCACCGCGGCACCCCGGGAACGGCGGGTGGCGGCGAAGCGGCCTGTGGTCTGGTCGGGTGTCGTCACGCGGATTTGACGGGTGTGAGCAGGGCGTGATGTTGCCCCAGCCCGCCGGCCGGTAGGTTCAATTTTCGTTAGGACAACGTGAACCCGAGCGTGATTTTGCTCACGGATTCAGGCATCTAGCCTATTCAGCCCGGGCTTTTCGCACCCAGGACGCGCCGAGCGCCGGTGTAGTGGTCGCGCCACCAGGACCCGTCGAGGCGGTCCAGCCGGACGGTCCCGCCAGTGTTCGGGGCGTGCACGAAGCGCCCTTCGCCCACGTAGATGCCGACATGGCTGACATCGCCGTCGCTGCCGAAGAACACCAGGTCGGCAGGGGCCAGGCGTTCCGGCGCGATCCGCGGCCCCTGCCAGGCCGCGAGTTGGCGCGAGGTGCGGGGCAGGCGCAGGTCGAGCATGTCCCGGTACACGTAGTTCACCAGGCCGCTGCAGTCGAAGCCGCCCTCCGGCGTGTCGCCGCCCCAGCGATAGGGCGTGCCGACCAGGCTCAATGCACGCATCAGCACGGCATTCGCGGCGACGGGATCGGCGGGCGCGTTCGCGGCCCAGTGGCGTGCGGGGGGCGGCGTGCGGACGGGAGCATGGCCGCCGCAGGCGCCGAGCAGGGACGCGCAGAGCAGGGCCAGCCCGAACCCGGCGATCGCCGGGTTTGGCGTGGCAGCCTGCGAGCCCGGATAATGCGACTTCATTCCAGGGATGCTAGCCGAGCCATGAAGATCGAGAAAGACCGCGTCGTCCGCTTCCATTACGCCGTCGCCGAGCAGGGCGCCGAGCCGACGGAAAGCTCGCACGGCCGGGAACCGCTGGCGATCCTCGTCGGCCACGGCAACATCATCCCGGGCCTGGAGAAGGCGATGGACGGCCACGAGGCCGGCGACAAGTTTTCCGTCGACGTCCCGGCGGCCGAAGCCTACGGCGACAAGCGCGAGGGCCTGAGCCAGCGCGTGCCCAAGAAGCATTTCGGCAACCAGCGCCTCGAGCCCGGCATGCAGGTCGTGCTCAACACCAATTTCGGCCCGCGTGCGGTGACCATCGAGAAGGTGGGCATGAGCGTGGTCGACGTGGACCTCAACCACCCGATGGCCGGCAAGGACCTGCACTTCGACATCGAGGTGGTGGACGTGCGCGAGGCGACGCCGGAAGAACTCGAGCACGGCCACGTGCACGGCGACGGCGGGCACCACCACTAAGCCCGCCGCATGGCGCCGCAACGGTCGCGACGCCTTTACAATTGCGTGATGGACAAGGCGGACGATGTAGTCGTTGTCGGGGCAGGCGTGGTCGGCCTGGCCACGGCGCTGGCCCTGCTCGAGCGCGGGCGCTCGGTGCGGGTGGTGGAGGCCGGCACCGTCGGCTGCGGCAGTTCGCACGGCAATTGCGGCACGCTGACGCCGAGCCATTCGCTGCCATTGGCAGCGCCAGGCCAGGTCGGGCGTGCGATGCGCTGGATGCTCACGCCGGACGCGCCGCTGTACCTGAAGCCGCGTTTCGACCCTGCGCTCTGGTCATGGCTGCTGCGTTTCGCCTCGCGATGCAACCACGCCGCGATGATGCGCAGCGGCGTGGCGCGCGCCGCGCTGCTGCAGGCGTCGCGCGCTGCATTCCCGGGATTCCTGGCGCGCCATCGCATCGAGTGCGAGTTCGCCGAGACCGGCACCGACCATGTGTTCCGCGATGCGCGCGCGCTCGAGGCGTATCGCGCTGAACTCGCGGCGCTGGCCGAGCTGGGGATCCGCAGCGAAATCATCGACGGCCCGGCGTACGAACGCGAGGAGCCGGCGGTGCGCCCCGGCGTCGCCGCGACGGTACGGTTCCCGGATGACGCGAGCCTGCGGCCCGACTGGTACGTGGACGGCCTGGCGCGCGCGGTGCGCGATGCGGGCGGGGCCATCGACGAGCAGCGCGAAGTGCTCGGGATCGCGCCTGCAAGCGGCGGCGCGTTGCAGGTGGCGACGGCCGCGGGGACGCTGGCCTGCCGCGACGTGGTCTTCGCCGTCGGCGCCTGGTCGCCGCGCCTGGCGCAGCGCCTGGACGTGCCGTTCCTGGCGCGCGCGATGCAGCCCGGCAAGGGCTATTCGATGACCTACGACCGCCCTGCGCTGGCACCGCGGCGTCCGCTGACGCTGCAGGAACGCAGCGTCTGCGTGAGCAGCTGGGGCAGCGGCTACCGCCTCGGCAGCACGATGGAATTCTCCGGCTTCGACACCAGCCTCAACCGGCGCCGCCTCGACGCGCTGGAGCGGGCGGCGCGCGAATACCTGCATGACGGCGTCGGCCCCGTGCGGCGCGAGGAGTGGTTCGGCTGGCGGCCGATGACGGTGGACGACGTGCCCTTGCTCGGTGCGGTCCCGGGCCGGCCGCGGCAATGGCTGGCGACGGGCCACGGCATGCTCGGCGTCAGCATGAGCATCGCGACCGCGGAGCTCGTCGCCGACCTGGTGTGCGGGCACGCACCGGCGATCGATCCGGCGCCTTACCGGCCGGAACGGCTGGCATGACCACGAACGGCGGCGACGGTCACTTCGACCTCGTCGTGCTCGGCGGCGGCTCCGGCGGGCTGGCCGGCGCGTTCCGCGCGGCGAAGCATGGCGCCCGCGTCGCGCTGCTGGAGCCCGGCCCGCTCGGCGGCACCTGCGTCAACGTCGGCTGCGTGCCGAAGAAGGCGATGTAACTGGCCGCCGACCTCGCGCAGAAGCTGGTGCTCGCGCGCGAGCTCGGCTTCGCGCTGCCCACGCCGTTGCCGGCGCTCGACTGGCATGCGTTCATCGCGTTCCGGCAGAAGTACATCGCCAACATCCATGCCAGCTACCTGCGTCGCATCGACGCGTCCGGCATCGTGCTGATGCCGGTGCGGGGCCGGCTCGTCGCGCCGGGCGTGGTCGCCTGCGACAACGGCATCGAGCTGCGCGCGCCGCAGGTGCTGCTCGCGACGGGCGGGCGGACGCAGCGGCCGGCGATCGACGGCGCCGACCTGGCGATCGATTCGGACGGCTTCTTCGCGCTCGACGCCGCGCCACGCCGCGTCGCGGTCGTCGGCGCCGGCTACATCGCGGTCGAACTTGCCGGCGTGCTGCAGGCATTGGGCAGCCATGTCGAGTTGTTCGTGCGCGGGCGGCGCCTGCTGCAGGGCTTCGACGCCGACATCGCCACGCAGCTCGCCGAGGACTACCGTCAGCAAGGGATCCACGCGCACTTCGGCACCACGCTGCGCTCGTTGCGCAGCGTGGCTGGCGGCATCGTGCTGCGCGACGGCGACGGCCACGACAGCGAGCCGTTCGATCGCGTGATCATGGCCACCGGCCGGCGGCCGAACAGCGACGGCATCGGCCTGGAAGCCGCGGGCGTGGCGCTGGATGCGCGCGGCCATGTCCAGGTCGACGCGTTCCAGCGCACCAGCGTGCCCGGCATCCACGCGGTCGGCGACCTCGCCGGTCGCGCGCAACTCACGCCGGTGGCGATCGCCGCCGCGCGGCGCTTGATGGACCGGTTGTTCGGCGGCCGCGACGACGCCCGGCTGGACTACGACGACATCGCGACGGTCGTGTTCTCGCATCCGCCGATCGGCAAGGTCGGATTGACCGAGGAAGAGGCAAGGGCGGCGCACGGCGACAAGGTGCGCGTGCATGCCGCCGGCTTCCGGCCGATGCTGCATGCGCTGGCGGACTCTCCGCAGCGCAGCCTGTTCAAGCTCGTCTGCGTCGCCAGCGAAGGCGCCGGCAACGGCGACGGCGGTGTTGCCGATGCGCCCGCGCGGCAACGCGTCGTCGGCATCCACCTGCTGGGCGAAGCCGCCGACGAGATGCTGCAGGGCTTCGCCGTCGCGCTGAAGCGCGGCATCACCCTGGCCGACCTGCACGACACGGTCGCGATCCACCCGACTTCCGCCGAGGAAGTCGTGCTGATGGGCTAGGCAGCCCGCGGAGGCACGGCATGGGCGACACGAACCACGACACCCGCGACCACGGGATCGGCCAGGAGATCTTCAGCCTGCACCGCGGC
The DNA here is from genome assembly GCA_035497155.1 of Luteimonas sp. Classification (GTDB taxonomy): domain Bacteria; phylum Pseudomonadota; class Gammaproteobacteria; order Xanthomonadales; family Xanthomonadaceae; genus Cognatiluteimonas. The sequence goes on along the minus strand of DATJDY010000292.1, from coordinate 939 downwards.
ACGGCGCCGTTGCTCGTGAGCCTGCCGCACGACGGCAGCGTGATCCCGCCCGGGCTGGCGGCGCGCATGACGCCGGAGGCGCGACGCGCGCCGGACACCGACTGGCACGTCTCGCGCCTGTATGCGTTCGCGCGCGAACTCGGTGCGTCGGTGCTGGTGCCACGGCATTCGCGCTACGTCGTCGACCTGAACCGGCCCGAGGACGACACCTCGCTGTATCCGGGGCAGAACACCACGGGCCTGTGCCCGGCGGTGCGCTTCAGTGGCGATCCAGTCTACCTCGAAGGACAGGTGCCCGACGCGCCGGAAATCGCCTCGCGCGTCGAGCGCTATTGGCGTCCCTACCACGATGCGCTGGCCGCCGAACTCGCGCGCCTGCATGCCGCGCACGGTCGCGTGGTGCTGTGGGAAGGGCATTCGATCCGCGGCGAGGTGCCGTTCCTGTTCGAAGGCCGCTTGCCGGACCTGAACCTCGGGACCGCGGGCGGCGCGAGTTGTTCGCAGGCGTTGCAGGCACGGCTCGAAGCCGTGCTGTCGGCGCAATCGAACTACGACTGGGTCGCGAACGGCCGCTTCAAGGGCGGCTACATCACGCGCCATTACGGTGCGCCCGCGCGGGGCGTGGACGCCGTGCAGCTGGAGATCAGCCAGCGCAACTACATGGACGAGGACAGCTTCGACTGGGACGAGGCGGGCGCCTCGCGCCTGCAGTCGCTGCTGCGCGAGTTGCTGGAAACCGCGCTCGCCTGACCGGCGTTCGCGACCGATGCCACCGTCATGCAACCGCGCGGGGCCGCGTCGCCGTGGCCCCGAACCTGCTCACTTCGCCTGCGGTCCGATGTGCTGGTCCAGGAACGCCGCGATGCGCCGGTACAGTTCGGCCTGGTGCTCGGGCTTGGTGAAGCCGTGGCCTTCGCCGCGGACGACGAAGGTCTCGGC
>DATJDY010000291.1:0-6831 GCA_035497155.1 Luteimonas sp. | reverse complement strand
CGAGCCCGACTGGATCATCGCCGAGCTGCCCCATCTGCTCGCACGGCGCCGCTACGACCCGCACTGGTCGCGGAAGCAGGGCAGGGTGGTCGGCAGCGAGCAGGTCAGCCTGTTCGGCCTGGTGCTCGCGCCCTCGCGGCCGATCCACTACGGCGCGCTGTTCCCGGAGGAATCGCGCGCGATCTTCGTGCGCGACGCGCTGCTCACCGGCGAGATCGACACGCGCAGCCCGTTCCTCAAGCGCAACCTGGCGACGCTGGCGAAGGCGCGCGATGAAGAGGCGAAGCAGCGCCGCGCCGGCCTGGTCGTCGACGAGGACTGGCAGGCGCGCTGGTACCTCGACCGGCTCCCGCCGGAAGTGCACAACGTGCAGGCGCTCGATGCCTGGTACCGCGTACTGCCGCCGGAGAAGAAGCGCGGCCTGGAGTGGTCGCGCGACGACCTGCTCGCGGGCGACGAGAGCGACGTCGCGCTGTTTCCACCGTACCTCGCGCTGGGCGATTCGCGCCTGGCGCTGCGCTACCGTTTCGAGCCGGGCGCCATCGACGACGGCATGACCGTGGCCGTGCCGCTGCACCTGCTCAATGCGCTGGATGCGGCGCGCCTGTCGTGGCTCGCGCCGGGCTTCGTCGCCGACAAGGCCGCCGCACTGATCCGCTCGTTGCCGAAGGCGCAACGCCGCAACTTCGTGCCGGCACCGGATTTCGCGCGCGCCTTCGCGGAAGCCTGGCCGCAGCCGTCCGCCGACAGCCTCGAGGGCGAACTCGCGCGCTTCCTGCACAAGGCGACGGGCGCGGCGGTGGCCGCACCCGACTTCGATCCGGCGTCGATCGAGCCGCACCTGCACGCGAACCTGCGCCTGCTCGACGCCGACGGCCGGTCCGTGCTCGCCGAATCGCGCGACCTCGCGGTCCTGCGCGCGCGCTTCGGCGAGCGCGCCGCCGCCGCCTTCGCGCGCCACGCCGCGCAGGGCATGGCGCGGCGCGGACTGACGGCCTTCCCCGACGAGCCGGTGCCGGAACAGGTGCCCGGCGCTGGCGGCGTACCGGCCTGGCCCGCGCTGGAGGACGACGGCGACAGCGTGTCGCTGGCCGTGCATGCGGACCGCGCCGCCGCCGCGCGCCTGCATCCAGGCGGCGTGTACCGGCTGCTTGCGATCGCGCTCGCCGACAAGCTCAAGCAAGCGCGCAAGCAATTGCCGGTGCAGCCGAAGACCGCGCTGCTCTATGCCGCGATCGAATCCGCCGCACCCCGCGGCGTGGCCGCCGACAGCCTGCGAGCGGATCTCGCCGAGGGTGCCTTCGCCGCGCTCGCCGCCGACGGGCTGGCCGGCGACGCGCTCGGCAACATCCGCGATGCGCAGGCCTTCGCCGTACGCCGGGACGGCATCGCAAAGGCGCTCTTTCCCGAGGCCGTCGAACGCCTGCGCCAGGCCGAGACCATCCTGTCGCTGGTCGCGGACGCGCGGGCGAAGCTCGATTCCAGGCTGATCGGGTGGGCGCGCGGGAACCTCGACGACATGCAGGCGCAGCTGGCGGCTCTGGTGCCGCCCGGCTTCCTGCGCGACGTGCCCGCGCCGGTGCTGGCCGAATACCCGCGCTACCTGCGCGCGCTGGCCCTGCGCGCGGAACGCGCGCTGCGCGATCCGCCGCGTGACCAGGCGCGCATGCTCGAACTCAAGCCGTTCGCCGACGCCCTGGATGCGGCCGCGCGCGCCGGGAAGGCCGGCGATCCCGGCTGGCAGGCGCTGCGCTGGGACCTGGAGGAGCTGCGGGTGTCGCTGTTCGCGCAGGAACTCGGTACCCGCGGCGGCATTTCCCCGAAGAAGCTTGCCGCCCGCCTGGCCTCGCTGGCCTGAAAATCCCGCGCCCGACAGTGCTAATGTCGGGCCAAGCCCAACGACGCCTCGCCGCCGTGCCCTCCCCCGAGCACGTAAACAAGCCTCTTCCCGATATGCACCGCCTCGATCCGGCGCTGCTCGACGCGCCCGGCTGCGCCGCGCTGGCGGCGCCGCTGCGCAAGCTGCTGCGCGAAGGCATCGACGCCGGCGTGACGTCGCTGCGCGATCCGTTGCCGGTGCTCCGCGACACCCTTGAACTGCTCGCCGAGCTCGATTCGGATGGCGATGTCGTCGCCGCCGCGATCCTGCACGTCGCGCCCGACCTCGAAGCGGCTCTCCACGAACGCATCGTGCGCGCACATCCGCAGGTCGCCGCCCTGGTCGAGGGCCAGCGCGCCGCCGGCCAGGTCTGGCAGCTGCACGCGGAGCGGCGCGCGCACGACGCCGGCAGCGAGGGCCTGCGCCGCCTGCTGCTGGCGATCGTGCGCGACCTGCGCGTGGTGCCGATCCTGCTCGCGCGCCAGGTCGCGCGCCTGCGTGGCGCCGCCGCGCTGCCGGAAGCCGAACGCGTCGCGCTGGCGCGCCTGACCCGCGACATCCACGCGCCGCTCGCCAACCGCCTCGGCATCTGGCAGCTGAAATGGGAGCTCGAGGACCTCGCGTTCCGCCACCTCGAGCCGGACACGTACCGCCGCATCGCGCGCATGCTCGACGAGAAGCGCGGCGACCGCGAGCGCTACATCGAGGAAGTGAAGCGCGCGCTCGGCGAAGCGCTCGTGGCGCACGGCCTGCGCGGCGAAGTCTCCGGCCGGCCGAAGCACATCTACAGCATCTGGCGAAAGATGCAGCGCAAGGACGTGCCGATCGGCGAGCTCTACGACCTGCGCGCGGTGCGGGTGATGGTCGACGACGTCGCCGCCTGCTACGCCGCGCTCGGCGTGGTCCATGCGCTGTGGGCGCCGCTGCCGGGCGAGTTCGACGATTACATCGCGCGGCCCAAGCGCAACGACTACCGTTCGCTGCACACCGCCGTGCTCGGCCCGGAAGGCAAGACGCTCGAGGTGCAGATCCGCACCGCGGAGATGCACGCGCAGGCCGAACTCGGCGTCGCCGCGCACTGGCGCTACAAGGAAGGCCCCGGCGGGCGTTCCGCTTCCGCCGATGCTTCGCTGGACCGCAAGATCGAATGGATGCGGCGCCTGCTCGACACCCAGATCGACCGCATGCACGTGGATCGCGCGCAGGCAGGAAGCACCCGCGGCGACGGCGGCGAGGGGCTTTTCGGCGAACTCGACAGCGAGCTGGTCGAGGATCGCATCTACGTGTTGACGCCGAAGGGCGAAGTCGTGGACCTGCCGCTCGGCGCGACGCCGCTCGATTTCGCCTACCACGTGCACACCGAGGTCGGGCACCGCTGCCGCGGAGCGAAGGTCGACGGGCGCATCGTGCCGCTCGACCACAAGCTGCGCAGCGGCGACCGCGTCGAGATCATGACCGCGAAGACCGGCGAGCCGCGGCGCGACTGGCTGGTGGCTTCGAACGGATTCCTGGCCAGCGCGCGCTCGCGCGAGAAGGTGCGCACCTGGTTCCACCGCCTCGACCGTGCCCGCAACCTGCAGGCCGGGCGCGAGCTGCTCGAGCGCGAACTCAGGCGCGTCGGCCTGCAGCACGCGGACCTGGCGCCGGTGCTGCGTCGCTTCAACGTGGATGCGGTGGACGACCTGCAGGTGCTGGTCGCGCTTGGCGACGTCGGCCCGCACCAGGTGCTGCGTGCGCTGTCCGAGCACGAACGCGCGCGCGCCGCGGCGGCCGCGCCGCAATCGACGCATGCGCACCTGCAGCCGCAGGCACCCGCGCGCGCCGCGCCGCGCCGCAAGCCCGGCAAGGGCTCCGCCGCGACCGTCGTTGGCGTCGGCAACCTGCTGATGCAGATGGCGCGCTGCTGCCAACCGCTGCCGGGCGAGCCGGTCGCCGGCTACCTCACGCGCGGGCGCGGCGTCAGCGTGCATCGCGCCGATTGCGCCACCTTCCGGCGGCTCGGCGCCGCGCAGCCGGGACGCGTGCTGCCTGTGGAATGGAACTCGGCGGCGGGCGGTGGCGGGCCGGCCACGGGCGGGAGCGAAGTCGACCTGCAGGTGGATGCGATCGACCGCAAGTGGCTGCTCAAGGACCTCACCAACCTGATCGCGCAGGAGGATGCGCACGTCATCGGCATCCACGGCGAAGGCGGCGGCGCCGGCCGCGGAGGCGGGCGGGTGCGCCTGCGCCTGCGCGTCCGGGTGTCGGATTTCGGCCACCTCGCGCGCCTGCTCGGCAGGCTCGAAGCCTTGCCCGGCGTGGAGCGCGCGCGGCGCGCCTGACCGGCTACGTCGTGCCGGGCAACAGCAGCCGCCGCACCACGTCGCGCGCGGCATCCGCGGAAAAATGCTCCGCCACGTTCGCAAGCCCGCCCGCGGCCAGGCGCTGCCACAGCGTTTCGTCGCGATACAGGCGCACGACCGCATCGGCGAACGCATCCGCGTCCCCGGCGACCAGGACGTCCGCGCCACCCACGAGGTGCATGCCTTCCACTGCGCACGGCGTCGCCACCACCGGCTGGCCGTGCGCCATGCTCAGGTTGACCTTGCCCTTCACGCCGGCGCCGTAGCGCAGTGGCGCCACGGCCACGCGGCAACCATCCATGTATGGATCGATGTCCGGCACGTGGCCATGCACGACGATGCCCGGCGCCGTGGCCAGCGCCGCGATCTCGCGCGGCACGTCGCCGCCGATGCAGTGGAAGCGGAGGTCCGGCAGCGCCGCGCGGATCCGCGGGAAGATGTCGCGCGCGAACCACAGCACCGCATCCACGTTTGGCGGATGGCGGAAGCCGCCGACGAAGACCAGGTCGTGGCGCTGCGCGAACGGAAGCCCCGGCCCCGCCACCTGGTGCAGGTTCGACAGGACCTCGACCCGCGCGCCAGGCGCCTCGCGTGCGAGCAGGTCGCGCTCGGCCGTGCTCACCACCAGCGTCGCGTCGCTGCGCGCGATGACGTCGAGCTCGCGGCGGCGGGTGCGTTCGGCCATGCGCATCCGTGCTTGGTCGCCGGCGAGTTCCGCTTCGCGCCGTTCGCGCAGGAAGTGCAGGTCGACGCTGTCGAAGACCAGCCGCGCCTGCGGTGCGTGCGCCCGCAGCAGCGGCAGCACTTCGCGCGCCACGTAGTGCCGGCTGGCGAGCACGCTGGCGAACCGATGGCCATGTTCGCGGAGCCACGCGGGAATCCCGCGCACGAAGGGCGCGTGCCAGGTCTCCACGCCGAGTTGCTGCAGCGCTTCGGCATGGCGGCTCGCGCCTTCGCGCCCGAGGGGAAGGAACACGACATGCGCGCCTTCCTCGCGCAGCAGCCGCATCAGGTTCACCAGCCGCAGCGAACCCGAATCGCGGTCGGGTTGCGGGACCAGCGCATCCATGATCAACACCTGCGGCTGGCCGCGATGCAGCAGCGCCGGCGTCGGAACGGTACCGGGGTCGGGGAAGCCCGCCAGTTCCGCGGCGCGCCGCGCGGCGAAACGCCCCTGGTTGTGCGCCTGGGCAGCCTTCGGCCCGCTTCCGGTGTCGGTGCCCGACGTGGCCCCTTCGTCATGGACCACGCGCGCGGCCGGCTGGTACAGCACGCGCCGTCCCGCAGCGCGCACCGCGAAGGCGAGGTCGGTGTCCTCGTAGTAGGCCGGCGCGTAGTGCGCGTCGAAGCCGCCGACCGCGGCGAACAGCGCGCGCGGGACCATGATCGCGGCCCCGCTCACGTAGTCGGCGTCGCGCAGGTAGCGGTAGCGCGGATCGGACGGCGCGCCGAAGCGGCCGTAGTTCCAGGCGCTGCCGTCGCGGAACACCACGCCGCCGGCTTCCTGCAATCGTCCGTCCGGATACAGCAGCTGCGCGCCCACGAGTCCCGCGCCAGGGACGGCGTCGAACGTGGCCAGCAGCGCATCCAGCCAACCGGGCTGCGGCACCGTGTCGTTGTTGAGGAAAACGAGGAATTCGCCGCGGGCCATCGCGGCGCCGTCGTTGCACGTGGCGATGAAGCCCCCGTTCGTGGCCCGCCGGTGGTAGCGCAGGCCTTCGATGCGCGGCAGCACGCCCGGGGTGTCGTCGGTGGATGCGTCGTCCACGACGATGATTTCGACGGGCGTGGCCGGCGGATGCGCCGCCAGCGCGCGCAGGCAGGCCAGGGTGTGCGCGAGTTGCCCGTACACCGGGATCACGATGCTCGCACGCGGCGCATCCGAAGCCGGCACGGCGAATGGCGCGAACGGAGCGGCGGGCGGGAACCAGAGGGCCTCGGCGGCCACCGGCACGGGAACGATCCGTTCCCACGCCTGCGCCAGCGTCGCGCGCCAGCCGCGCGTTCGCAGGCTGGCCGCGCCGCGCCGCAGCAGTCCCGCCGCGCGCTCGATCAGGAACCGGGCCTCTGCCGACAAACCGCTGCACTCCGGCTGACTGGAAGGGAATGTCGGCGCGGGTCGTCGCGCCGCCTGCGCTAGACTCGGCGCTTCGCCGGCCCGCAGGGCCATTGTCGCATCCACGCGCCTGCCACGCAGGCCCGGTCAACCTCAAGTTCCCCGTCCATGCCGCGCATCGAAAACGAAGAACACGACGACGACCTGGACGACGACCGGAGCCACCGGCGCCGCGCAGGCGCGGAAGGCGAAGGCGGCGGCTGGCGCCGGCGCCTGCTGACCTGGGGCCTCGCCGCCGTCGGCCTCGGCCTCGGCTTCATGATTCCCTACGTGCTGTACCTGAACCACCAGGTCGGCGAGCGTTTCGGCGAATTGCGCTGGCAGCTGCCCACGCGGGTCTACGCACGGCCGCTGGCGCTGGCCCCCGGGCGCGCGATGGACGCAGCCACGCTCAAGACCGAACTGGACGCGGCGTCCTACCAGGACGACGGGGCCGGTGTTCGCCCCGGCAGCTATCGCCACGAGGGCAGTCGCTGGCGCATCGCCAGCCGCGG
>DATJDY010000290.1:0-12757 GCA_035497155.1 Luteimonas sp. | reverse complement strand
GGCCCAGGCGTACGCTCACCGGCTTGCCGCTCTTCGGGTCGGTGCCGAGCTCGCGCGCGCCGGTGGCCTCGGAGCGGTCGACCGACTCGGTCTTGTCGTCCACCAGTTCCTTGAACGGGCCCCAGAACTTCTCCATCAGCGGCACCCACTCCTCCTCGCCGAGCGACACCGCGTCGAGTTCGTCCTCGAGCTTGGCGGTGAAGTCGTAGTCGACGTAGCGGGTGAAGTGCGCGCTGAGGAAGTTGGAGACCGCGCGGCCCACGTCGGTCGGGCGGAAGCTGCGGCTCTCCATCTCCACGTACTTGCGGAACAGCAGGGTCTGGATGATCGAAGCGTAGGTCGACGGCCGGCCGATGCCGTATTCCTCGAGCGCCTTGACCAGGGCGGCTTCGGTAAAGCGCGGCGGCGGCTGGGTGAAATGCTGGTCGGCGTGGATTCGGTCCAGCGGCACGCGCTCGCCGGGCTTCATCGCCGGCAGCTTGCGGCCCTCGTCCTCGTCTTCCCTGGCCTTGGTGTCCTTGCCTTCCTCGTAGACGGCGAGGAAGCCGGACACGACCACGGTGGTGCCGCTCGCGCGGAAGCTGTGCTCGCTGCCCGCGGCGAGGTCCACCGACACGGTGTTGAGCGTGGCCGGGATCATCTGCGAGGCGACGGCGCGCTTCCACACCAGTTCGTACAGGCGACGCTCGTCGTCGGTGAGGTAGCGCGCGACCTGCGCAGGCGTGCGCAGCGCGGAGGTCGGGCGCACCGCTTCGTGGGCTTCCTGCGCGTTCTTCGACTTGGTGGTGTAGAAGTTCGGCTTGTCGGGCAGCGCGCCGGTGCCGAAGTCGCGCGCGATCACATCGCGGATCTCCGACAGCGCATCGACCGACAGGTGCACCGAGTCGGTACGCATGTAGCTGATCAGGCCGACGGTGCCTTCGTCACCGATGGACACGCCTTCGTACAATTTTTGCGCGACCTGCATCGTGCGCTTGGTGGTGAAGCCGAGCTTGCGCGAGGCTTCCTGCTGCAGCGTCGAGGTGGTGAACGGCGGCGACGGGCGGCGCTTGCGCTCCTTGCTGGCGACGTCGGTGACGTGCAGCGCGCCGCCGGCGGCCCTGGCGATGCGTTCGCGCGCGCTTTCCGCGCTTTCGCCGTCGGTGACGGTGAACTGCTCGACCTTCTTGCCGTCGAGCTTGGCCAGCTTGGCGGTGAAGGGCTGCGACGGATGCGCGCACTCGGCCTCGATGCTCCAGTACTCGCGCGCGCGGAAGGCTTCGATCTCTTCCTCGCGCTCGACGATCATGCGCAGCGCCGGCGACTGCACGCGGCCGGCGGACAGGCCGCGCTGCACCTTGCGCCACAGCACCGGCGAGAGGTTGAAGCCGACGAGGTAGTCGAGCGCGCGCCGTGCCTGCTGCGCGTCGACCAGGTCGCCGGCGATCGCGCGCGGGTTGTCGACCGCCTCGCGGATCGCGCGCGGCGTGATCTCGGTGAACACGACGCGGTGCAGGGCTTTGTCCTCGAGCAGGCCGCGCTCACGGAGGATCTCGGCGATGTGCCAGCTGATCGCCTCGCCTTCGCGGTCCGGGTCGGTCGCGAGGTACAGGGCGTCGGCCGATTTCGCCGCCTTGGCGATCGCCTCGACGTGCTTCTCGTTCTTCTCGATCAGGTCGTAGCGCATCGCGAAGCCGTGCTCGGGATCGACCGCGCCTTCCTTCGGCACCAGGTCGCGGACATGGCCGTACGAAGCCAGGACGGTGAAGTCCTTGCCGAGGTACTTGTTGATCGTCTTGGCCTTGGCGGGCGACTCGACGATTAGGAGGTTCTTGGCCATGGCGGCAGAGGGTCCGGTGCGGGTCGGGGCAGCGCCGTGAAGGCGCCGGTCCCGTGGAGGACGTGAGATGGCAACGCCCGGGGCCAAGGGTCCCGGGCGCGCATTCCTTATTTATTGGTAAGGGGAGAACGGGAGCGGGTCAAGGGGCAGACGACGTTGAGGGGCGGCTTCGCCGCCTTGTGAGGGGCGGCGGAGCCGCCCATGAGGGCCGCCATGCGGCCCTGTCAGGGGCCAGGACTTTTTCCTTGCCAGGCCGCGCAGCGGCCGACTTCCCGGGCGGCGCAGCCGCCGCTACAAGACCGCGCAGCGGTCGCTCAAAAGGCCGCAAAGCGGCAGGCTGCGGCTCAATGCACCGGCTCCGGCTCGTCCAGGAACATCTGGGTCTCCATCCAGGCGTAGGCCGCCTCCGAGCCCGGCTGGTTGAACAGCACCATCAGGACGACCCACTTCACGTCCTCCAGGTCCAGTTCCTCCTGGTCCAGGGCCATTGCCCGGTCCAGGACCAGTTCCCGCCGGTCGGCGTCGAGCACGCCCTGCTGCTCGAGGAACAGCAGGAATCCGCGGCTTTCGACGTCGAGCTTGTCGAGTTCGGCGCCGAAGTAGACCCGGGTCGGGCCATCGGCGCGCGCGGGTGCCGACGATGGGCGCTGTTCGGCGAGGGCGCCGAGCCAGTCGAAAGCCTTGTGGACTTCGGCCGTGCTGAAGCCGGCGCCGGTCAGTTCGTCGAGGAGGGGGCCGTTGGCGAGGCGATCCCGGTCCAGGAAGCCCAGTTCGCCCGGCGGCGGGACGTCTTCGGTGAAGTAGTGCTCGAACAGGTACAGCAGGACGTCCAGGATGCTTTCTTTCATTTCCCCTCGGCCTGCACCGCGGCGGGTGCTGTGGAGGTCAGGATGCCTTGCGGGTGTCCTTTCGCGTGTATTGGCCGTGTGCCGCAACCACGCGGCCTTCGAGCTCCATGAGCAGCAGCATGGAGGACAGCCGGGCGGTCGTCAATCCGGTCCGTGAGACGAGCGCGTCCATACCTGTTGGGTCGTGGCCAAGGGCGCGCCACAAGCGCTGGTAGTCGGGATCAGCGGGTAGTCCGGCCAGGGCGGTCGCGTCGGACGCCGCGCCGGCCGGCCCCGTGTCTTCGCCGGAAGCCTCTTCGGAAGCGCGGTCGAGCCGTCCGCGCAGGGCTTCGGCGAGGCTGGCCGCCACCGGCGCCAGGGCCTGCACGACTTCGCGCGGATCCTCGACCAGGGCCGCGCCATCGCGCAGCAGGCGATGGCAGCCGCGCGCCATCGGGTTGTGGATCGAACCCGGCAGCGCGAACACCTCGCGGCCGGATTCGGCGGCCTGGCGCGCGGTGATCAGTGCGCCCGAACGCAACGCGGCCTCGATGACCAGCGTGCCCAGCGACAGGCCGGCGATGATGCGGTTGCGGCTGGGGAAGTGGCTCGCATGCGCGGGCGCGCCCGGCGCGTGCTCGCTCACCACCGCGCCGTGTTCGGCGATGCGCGCGTGCAGCGCGAAGTTGCTGCGCGGGTAGGCGACGTCCGGGCCGCAGCCGAGCACCGCGATCGTCGCGCCGCCGGCGGACAGTGCGCCGGCATGCGCGGCCGTGTCGATGCCCGCGGCCATGCCGCTCGCGACGGCAAGCCCGGATGCGGCGAACGATCGCGCGAATGCGAACGCGTTGTCCGCGCCGCCCGCGCTCGGCGCACGACTGCCGACCACCGCCACCGACGGATGCCAGGACAGCGTGGCGTCGCCGGCGACGAACAGCATCAGCGGCGGCGAGGCGATGCGCCGCAACAGCGCGGGATAGTCGGGGTCGTGCCAGGCGAGCAGGCGGTGCCGCGGCGCGTCGAGCCAAGCGCGTCCATGCGCGAGCGCCGCGCGATCCGGGTGCGCCAGTGCGTCCTGCTGCGCCTCCACCAGGCCGTGGTGTCTCCACGCGCGATCGCCTGCGGCAATGGCCGCCGCCGCGTCGCCGTCGTGTGCATCGAGCAGCGCGCGCCGCGTCGCGACCAGCCCGCCCGCCAGCTGCAGCCGCAGCAGCGCTTCCGTCCCCGCACCGGTGCATGGCCTGTCCATCCGCGCAGCATCGGCCGGAAACGAAGACGGCGCCCTCGGGCGCCGTCTCGTTGCAGCGTCGGGATTCCTCCCGGCGTGCGCATCACGTCACTGTCAGAACGTCGCGTCGGGATGCTTCAGCTCGTAGCCCACGCGGGTCGGCTTCACGCTGTCCATCACCAGCCCATAGCTGACCCGGTCGAAGGTGCGGAACACCATCACGTGGCCCGCGAACTCGTCCGGCAGGTGGGTGCGGCCTTCGTCCGGGACCCAGCCAGCGTCGAAGTCGCCGGCGTAAACGCGGTCGACGATCGCCGAACCGTTGCGCCAGACCGAGAACACGGTGCCGTTGTTCACGCCATCGCGCGCGCCGACCGACAGCGTCACCACGTCGTTCGGGCCGCCGGTGGTCAGCATGTCGGCGACCGACAGCACCTTCGCGCGCCCGGGCGGGAACTGCAGCGCAGGCGGATGCGGGAAGAACTGCAGGTCGTAGCCTTCGGCACCCGCCGGCACGATGCGGTCGCCGACGCGAACGTCGCGCGAGTCGCCTTCGATCAGCAGGGTGGAGGCCTGGGCGCCATTGCCTTCGCCGCGGGTGACCACGGCGTTCGCCACGCGCATCAGTTCATAGCCCAGCGTGTTGCCGCCGAAGGCGCTGTCGCCGTCGCTGAAGGTGAAGCGCTGCGTCGGCCGCAGGATCGACACGCGCTGGCCCGGTGCCATCGCCAGTTCCGCGGCGTACGCGAGCTGGCCCTGGCCGCCGAGCAGGCGGTCCTCCTCCAGCGCCACGACGTAGGGCAGGCGGTGGTAGTCGTCGACGACGCGCATGTCCTTCAGGAACGGCCGCACCGCGTCGAGCGGGACGCCGGTGATCGGCGCTTCGGTGCGCGGCCCGGGTGCGACCACGGCCTGCTGGACGCGATCGAGGTAGGCCAGCGAGACCACGTCGCCGGGATAGATCAGGTGCGGGTTCGCGATTTGCGGGTTGGCCTGCCAGATCTCCGGCCACAGCCACGGCTTGCTCAGGAACCGGCCGGCGATGTCCCAGAGGGTGTCGCCCTTCTTCACCACGTAGGTGTCGGGATGGTCGGCGCGCAGGTCGGCCGCGACCGACCAGGTGCCCACGACCAGCAGGGCCGCGGCCAGCACGGTGCGCCAGCGCGGGCGCCGGGCCCGCGGCTGCCGGCCGCGCTTCGAAACTTCAGGCATGCACTCAGGCATTGCGGCCATGTTCCCGCTCCCCTTGGGAAAACCGTGGCTTAACCGACCCAATAGTGCGCGGGGATCGCGGCCCGGCGCAAGCCGTCGGCGGTATAATTGGCGCTTCCCGCGGCACCTTTGTCCGCGGATGTGACCGACGCCACCCTTTTTCCCCGGCACGCCCCGCCATGGCCCTGCTTCCGATCCTCGAATTCCCAGACCCCCGGTTGCGCACCCGCGCCGAACCGGTGGATCCGGCGTGGCTGGCCCTGCCGGAGACCCAGCGCCTGCTCGACGACATGTTCGAGACGATGTACGAGGCGCCCGGCATCGGCCTGGCCGCGAGCCAGGTGGACGTGCACAGGCGCTTCATGGTCATCGACGTGACCGAGGAGCACGACCGGCCGCTGGTGTTCGTCAATCCCGAGATCACCGCGCGCAGCGGCGAGCAGGTGTACCAGGAAGGCTGCCTGTCGGTACCCGGCATCTTCGCCGACGTCACCCGCGCCGATGCCATCACCGTCACCGCGCTCGATCGCCACGGCAAGCCCTTCGAGCTGCAGGTCGACGGTCTGCTCGCGGTGTGCATCCAGCACGAGATGGACCCCCTCGAAGGAAAGCTCTTCGTCGACTACCTCTCGCCGCTGAAGCGCGAGATGGTGCGCAAGAAGCTCGCGAAGCAGCGCAAGAACGCCGCCTGACGTCCGCATGCGGATCGTCTTCGCCGGTACCCCCGAATTCGCCGTCCCGTCGCTGCGCGCCGCCGCGCAACGCGGCGAGGTCGTCGCCGCGTACACGCAACCCGACCGGCCCGCGGGCCGCGGCCGCGGGCTGCAGGCCTCGCCGGTCAAGCTCGAGGCGCTGCAGCGCGGGATCCCGGTGCTGCAGCCGGAGACGCTGCGCACGGAACTGTCGCGCGATGCATTGCGCGCGCTGCAGCCGGACCTGATGGTGGTGGTGGCCTACGGGCTGTTGCTGCCGCAATCGATCCTCGACATCCCGAAATACGGCTGCTGGAACGTGCACGCCTCGCTGCTGCCGCGCTGGCGCGGCGCCGCGCCGATCCAGCGCGCGATCGAAGCGGGCGACGCCGAAACCGGCGTGTGCCTGATGCAGATGCAGAAGGGCCTGGACACCGGCCCGGTGCTGCTCTCGCAGCGCCTGCCGATCGGCGCCGATGAAACAGGCGGGCACCTGCACGACCGGCTCGCGGTGCTCGGCGCGCAGGTGCTGGCCGACGGGCTGGGCCTGTTGCGCGCGGGCATGAAGCCGGTCGCGGTGCCGCAGCCGGACGCGGGCGCGACCTACGCGCACAAGCTCGACAAGGCCGAGGCGAAGCTCGACTGGACGCAGGCCGCCGACGTGCTCGCGCGCAAGGTGCGCGCGTACCAGCCGTGGCCGGTGGCCGAAGCGCAGCTCGACGGCGAGCGCGTGCGCATCCACGCCGCCGAAGCCTTGCCGCTCGCGCACGCCGCGGTGCCGGGCACGGTGCTGCTGGCAAGCCGCGAGGGCATCGACGTGGCCTGCGGCGAAGGCGCGCTGCGCCTCACGCGCGTGCAGCGCGAAGGCGGACGCCCGGTCGCCGTCGCCGATTACCTCAACGCCCGCCCGCTGGCGGGACGGGCGTGAGTGCAGGCAAGCGCGCGAATGCGCCAGCCGGCGAGCCCGGCGCCGAAGTCCGCGCGGCCGCGGCGCGCACGCTCGATGCGGTGCTGCACGATGGCCGTTCGCTGAAGGCGCAGCTCGCGCAGGCCCTGCCGGCGCTGCCCGATCCGCGCGACCGTGCGCTGCTCGAAGCCATCGTGTTCACCGCCTTGCGCGCCCACGGCCGCTACGCCGCGGCGCTCGCGCAGTGGATGCCGAAGCCGCCGGGCCGTCGCGACGGCATCCTGCGCGCGCTGCTCTACGTCGGCTTCGCCCAGGTCGAGGCCCTGCGCTTGCCGCCGCACGCCGCCGTCGCCGCGACCGTGGATGCGGCGCGCGCGCTCGGCCGTTCGCACCAGTCCGGGCTGGTCAACGCCTTGCTGCGCCGCGCGCAGCGCGAAGGCATGCCCGCGGGCAACGCCGATGCCGCGTGGCCGGTGTGGCTGCTGCAGGCGCTGCGCAAGGATTGGCCGGAGCACGCGGATGCCATCGTCGCTGCGTCGTCGCAGGAAGCGCCCGCGTGGCTGCGCGCGAACCGGCGCGTGCTGTCCACCGACGCATTGCGCGCGCAACTCGCAACCGAAGGCGTCGAGGCGCTCGCCTCGCCCGCATGCCGCGACGGGCTGCGCGTGGACGTCGCGCCGGCGGTGCCGCTCGCGGCGATGCCCGCGTTCGGCGCCGGCGCCTTCTCGATCCAGGACGGCAGCGCGCAGCTGGTGGCCGACGCGCTGGCGCCGCCCGCGGGCGGCCGCGTGCTGGATGCCTGCTCCGCGCCGGGCGGCAAGGCCGCGCACCTGCTGGAACGCGATCCGGCGCTGCGCCTGCTGGCGCTCGACGTCGATGCCACGCGACTGGAGCGCGTGCGGTCGACGTTCGCGCGCCTGGCGCTCGACGGCCCGGACGTGCGCCTGCGCGCCGCCGATGCCGCGGAGCCCGCGCGCTGGTGGGACGGCATGCCGTTCGACGCAATCCTGCTCGACGCGCCGTGCAGCGCGACGGGCGTGGTGCGCCGCCACCCCGACATCCTGCTGCACCGCCGTGCCAGCGACATCGACGCGCTCGCCGTGTTGCAGGCGCGCCTGCTCGACGCGTTGTGGCCGACGCTCGCGCGCGGTGGCACCTTGCTCTATGCCACCTGTTCGCTGCTGCGCCGCGAGAACGACGGCCAGGTCGCCGCATTCCTCGCCCGCACGCCCGACGCGCGGCTGGGCCCGCTGGACGAACGCTTCGGCCACGCCATCGACGTGGGCGACGACGACGGTGCCGCGCGCGGACAGGTCCGCCAGCGCTTCCCTGGCGAGGACGGCATGGATGGCTTCTTCTACGCGCGCATCGCGAAACGGTAGATCCGCCCGCAGCGTGCATCCGGGGTTCCTCCCGCGTTGCGACGCGCTGGACTGTCATGGTGAGCGGGTGGATTCGCGGCGCCGTATCATCGCGGCCATGCCCAAGACCCGCATCGCCCGCGAGACCTGGTTGTTCTGGCTGCTGGCCGCGCTGGTGCTCGCCGCGGGACTCGGCCTGCGCGATCCATGGCCCGCCGACGAGCCGCGTTTCGCGCTGGTGGCCAGGCAGATGGTGGAGAGCGGCCAATGGCTGTTCCCGCATCGCGGCGACGAACTGTATTCCGACAAGCCGCCGTTGTTCATGTGGACGCAGGCCGCGTCGTACCTGCTGCTCGGCAGCTGGCGCGTCGCGTTCCTGCTGCCGTCGTTGCTGGCCGCGCTCGGCACGCTGTGGTGCGTCGTCGACCTGGGCCGGCGCCTGTGGACGAAGCGCGTCGGCCTGTATGCCGGCTACGCGCTGCTGTTCGCGCTGCAGTTCACCTACCAGGCGAAGAAGGCGCAGATCGATCCGCTGGTCACGTTCCTGATCACGCTGGGCAACTACGCGTTCCTGCGCTTCTCCCTGCACATGCGCGGCGACGCGGCGCGGCCCGGGTGGGGCTGGTGGATGCTCGGCTGGTTCGCGGCGGGGCTGGGCACGGTCACGAAGGGCGTGGGCGTGCTCGCGCTGGCGATGATCGTGCCGGGCCTGTTCGCGGGCTGGCGCGGCTGGCGGGGCGCGCGCGCGCCGATGCGCGGATGGCGCGTGCTGCTCGGGCCGCTCGCGTTCGCGTGCGCGGCGGCGCTGTGGCTGGCACCGATGCTGCTCGTGGCGCTGCACGGCGACGATCCCATGTATCGCGCCTACGTCCACGACATCCTGTTCCGGCAGACGGCCGAGCGCTACGCGGCGTCCTGGGCGCACCAGCAGCCGGCGTGGTACTTCATCGAAATCATGGCGACGCTGTGGCTGCCGGCGCTGCTGGCGCTGCCGTGGGCGCTGCCCGCGTGGCGTCGCCGCCTGCGCCGCCGCGATGCGCGCTACCTGTTGCCGTTGGCGTGGTGGGTGCTGGTGCTGGTGTTCTTCTCGCTGCCCGCCGGCAAGCGCGACATGTACATCCTGCCCGCGCTGCCGATGGCGTGCCTGGCGCTGGCGCCGCTGTTGCCCGGCATCGTGCGCAAGCGCGGCGCGCGGCGGCTGGCGTTCGCGTTCTCGCTGCTGCTCGCGCTGCTGCTGGCGGCTGCGGGCGCGATCCTGCTGGCGCACGGCGCGCCGGCCGCGCGGCTGGTGGCCGAACGCGGCCTTGCGCTCGCGCAGGTGCAGGCGGCCGGCTGGATGCTGCTGGCGATGGGCGCCGGCATCGCAGTCGCGATCGCGTGGAGCGGCGTGCGCCGCGCGCACCTCGGCATGATCGCGGGGCTCGCGTCGACGTGGGTGCTGTACGGGTTGCTCGCATATCCGTTGCTCGACGCATCGAGTTCCTCGCGCGACCTGATGCACGACGCGCGCACGCGGATCGGCCCGGCGGCCGAACTGGGCCTGGTCGCGTGGAAGGAACAGAACCTGCTGATGGCCGAGGGGCCGGTCCGGACCTTCGGGTTCCGCCGCGCGGCGGGGGAGCAGTTGCAGGCCGCGATCGCTTGGCAGGCGCAGGCGCCGGGATCGCGCTGGCTGATGGTGCAGGACACTGCGCTGGCGCCTTGCGTCGACAAGTCGCGCGCTGTTGCGCTCGGCGCCGCGAATCGACGCGACTGGTCGTTGCTGCCGGGCGCGGCGACGGCGCGCTGCATCGGCGCCGGCGCCGGCGCCGGCGTGGGCGTGGGCGAGGCGCGACTCCGGTGACGACGGAGGCCGCAGCGCCGGTCGATGCCGTCATCGCCTGGGTCGACGGCAACGACCCGGCCCATCGCGCACGGCTGGATGCGTGTTTGCGCGCGCTCGGCCAGCCGCCGCGTGGCGGCGCGGCACCGACGCGCTTCGACGACGCCGGTGAACTCGAGTACTGCATCGTCTCGCTGCTGCGCTTCGCGCCCTGGATCCGCCGCATCCACCTCGTCACCGCGGGCCAGGTGCCGCCGCTGCTGCCGCGCCTGCAGGCGAGCGCCTGGGGCGAACGCGTGCGGCTGGTCGACCACGCCGAAATCTTCGCCGGCTACGAGCGCTTCCTGCCCACGTTCAACAGCCGCGCGATCTGCAGCCTGTTGTGGCGCATCGAGGGGCTCGCCGAGCGCTTCCTCTACCTCAACGACGATTTCATGCTGTTGCGGCCGGTCGCGCAGGCGGATTTCTTCGGTGACGACGGCAAGGTCGTGGAGCGCGGCGCGTGGCGACCGCAATCGTCGCATACGCTGGCTGGCAAGGCGCGCGCCGCGTTGCGCCGGCTGCGCGGCACCGTCGGCGGCCGCGACCTGCCGCCTCGCGACGGCGAGCGCAACGCACAGGAGCTGAGCGCGCGGCTCGCAGGCTTCGACGATCGCTATTTCCGCCTCGGGCATGTGCCGTACACGTTCCGGCGCTCGACGATGCAGGCGTTTTTCGCGGCGCATCCGGGACTGCTGGAGCGGGATCTCGAATACCCGTTCCGGCGCGCCGGGCAGTTCCGCGCCGAATGCGTGTCGGCGCACCTGGAGATCGGGCAGGGCAACGCGACGTTCGACCGGAGGCTGCGGCTGGTGCAGCTCAAGCCGGCGGAGCAGGCTGCGTGGCGCCTGCGCCGAAAGCTGCGCGACGCGGACCGCGACGGCCTGTCGCCGGACGGCCGTGCGGCGTTCGCCTGCGTGCAAAGCCTGGACATGGCGCCGGCCGGATTGCGCGCCGGCATCGTCGCCTGGCTGCAGCGCCGCATCGGCACGCTGGACGAGTTGCTGGCGCAGGCGCCGCTGCTTGAACCGCTGCCGGCTCAGCCCGGCCGACCGTAGGGCGACGTCTCGCCGCTGCCCGGCGGCCGTCGCGAATAGCGCTTGTAGGTCCACTGGTATTGCGCGGGATCGCGGCGCGCGATGCGCTCGACGCCGGCGTTCAGCGCGCGCGCGCCTTCGGCGGGATCATCGGCGGCGATGCCTTCGGGGGCCGCCTCGATGCGCAGCGCGAACGCCGGCGCAGCGCCGGGCGCGTCGATGCGCTCGCAGTACGCGAACAGCACCGCCGCGCCGGTGCGCGCCGCGAGCCGCGGCAGCAGCGTCATCGTCAATGCCTCGATGCCGAAGAACGGCGCGAACACGCCGTCGCCGCCCTTCGGCTGCTGGTCGGGCAGGATCCCGACCACGCCGCCGCCCTGCAGCACGCGCAGCAGCCGGCGCACCGCGCTGCCTTCGGCGGGCACCTGCTCGACGCGCGCGGCGTTCGCGTCGTCGGCGCGTACGCGGCGCAGGAAGGCTTCGCCGATCCTGGACTCCGGCGGCTTGTACAGGATCGCCAGCGGCGTGCGCGATGCGAGCCACTGGTTGAGCAGTTCCCAGTTGCCGTGGTGCGGCGCAGCCACGATCACGCCGCGGCCGGCCGCGATGGCCGCGTCGAACAACCCGGTGCCGTGGGTTTCGCGCAGCATCGCGAGGTTGGCCGCGTGCGGGCGTGTCCACAGCACCAGCGTCTCCAGCGCCTGGCGCGCGGTGGTGCGCAACACCGCGCGATGCAGGCGCGCGCGCGCGACCGCGTCGAGCGACGGGTACGCGAGTTCGAGGTTGCGCCGCGACACCCGCGACTCGCGCGCATCCAGCCGCCCCCACAGCGCGGCGAGCGCATCGCCCAGCGCGCGCTGCCAGCGCCAGGGCAGGCGCGCGGTCGCGGCGGCGAGCAGGTACAGGAGGCCGGCGGCGAATTCGGTCATCGGCGCATTGTAGGAGCCGCCGATCGGCCGCTCCCACAATGCGCGGCTCTAGAATTGGATGATGATCAGCCTCATCCAGCGCGTGGCGTCGGCGGCGGTGGCCGTGGACGGCGAAACCATCGGGGCGATCGGCCCCGGCCTGCTCGCCCTGGTCGGGGTCGAGCCGGGCGACGGCGACGCCCAGGTCGCCCGCATGGCCCAGCGACTGCTCGGCTACCGGGTCTTCGCCGACGACCAGGGACGGATGAACCGGTCGCTGGCCGAGACCGGTGGCGGCCTGCTGCTGGTCAGCCAGTTCACCCTGGCCGCGGATACGTCCTCGGGCATGCGCCCGGGCTTCAGCACGGCCATGGCGCCGGCCGAGGCTGAACGGATCTTCGCCGGACTGGTCGCCAAATGCAGGCAATCCCACGCCGGGGGGGTGGAAACCGGGCGCTTCGGTGCCCATATGGTGGTCAGCCTGGCCAACGACGGCCCGGTGACCTTCCTGCTCCGCGCCTGAGGCCGGTTTCCCGAGTCGCTGGCGTATAATGCAGGGTTCCCTCCGCCCAACGCACCGGTGCGCACCAGATGGCCAACGAACGCCAGGCTCCCCAGTCCGACATCAAGCTTCTGATCAGCAAGGGCCTGGAGCAGGGCTACCTGACCTACGCCGAAGTCAACGATCACCTGCCGGACGACATGGTCGATCCGGAGCAGATCGAAGACATCATCGGCATGATCAACGGCATGGGCATCGAGGTGCACGAGGTTGCGCCCGACGCCGAGACCCTGCTGCTTGCCGGCAATTCCGGCAGCGGCCGCGAGGTCGACGACACCGCCGCCGAGGAAGCCGCCGCCACGCTGTCGGCGCTCGACGCCGAGGGCGGCCGCACCACCGACCC
>DATJDY010000289.1:0-5506 GCA_035497155.1 Luteimonas sp. | reverse complement strand
CCTCAGCACGAGGTTGACCTTCATCGCGAAGAAATGCGGCGCCAGCGCCGTGGCGACGGCGCGGTCGATGCACAGCGCCAGCACGAACGCGACGAGCCACGCAATGGCGAACACGCGCCAGCGGCGCCAGGAGGGATGCGTCGTCGTCGGCATTGCGTTCTCCATCGCGCCGGCGATCAGCGCTGCGTTCCGAAGGGATTGTCCGCGAGTTCGAGCGCCATCACGATGGCGTCCTCGCGGCCGCTGGCGGCAGGGTAGTAACGCGGGCGGCGGCCGATCTCATTGAAGCCTTCCGCGTCGTAGAGCGCGATCGCGGCGGGATTCGACGGCCGCACCTCCAGGAACACGCGCTGCGCGCCGCGTCCGCGCGCCTGTTGCAGCAACGCGCGCAACAGCCGGCGCCCATGGCCTTGCCGTGGCAGCGCGGGATCGGCGCAGACGTTGAGGATGTGCGCTTCGCCCGCGGCCACGCTCAACAGCCCGTAGCCCACCACGTCGCCGCCGGCGACCAGCACGAGCGCGGGATAGCCGGCGCGCAGGCAGTCGCGGAAGATGCCGCGCGTCCACGGGAAGGGATATGCGCGGCGCTCGATGTCCATCACCGCGTCGAGGTCGCCGTCGCGCATCGGCCGCAGCGCTGCGGCCGGCGCGGCCTCGCTCGCGTCGGCGACCTGCGCGCTCACTCCGCGTTGCTGGACCGGCGCAGGCGCCGCAGCAGCGGCCACAGCGCGCGCTTGGCTTCGACACTGCCGCGCAACGCGCTCGCCGGCGGGAAGCCGCGCAGCAACGCCGCGGCATCCGCCGACGCGCGATCGCGGCCGGCGGCGCGCAGCAGCGCGTCGCCCATCGGGTGTTCCGGCAACGCGGCCGCGAGCACCGGCAGGCCGAGTTCGGCGAGCACGGCGCGTTGCACCGGATCCCAGGTCATGTTCATGCGCCGCGCTGGCGCCGCCACAGCCACTGCGCCGGCCCGGACAGCGCGTAGAGCACCGTCGCCGCGAGCAGCACCCGCGGCGGATCGAGCACCAGCGCGATCAGCACCGCGATGGCAATGACGATCGCGAAGAAAGGCACGCGCTCGCCCTTCGCGCCGCCACCGCCCTTGAAGCTGGTGTAGCGAATGCGGCTGACCATCAGCAGCGCCGCGACCACCGTCAGCGCGAGCGCATAGTGCCGCAGCGCGACGCCTGGCAGGCGCATGTCGGTGCAGGTCCACACGAAGCTCGCCATCAGTCCCGCGGCGGCGGGGCTCGCCAGGCCGATGAACCAGCGCTTGTCGACCTGCGCCACCTGCGAGTTGAAGCGCGCCAGCCGCAGCGCCGCGCAGGCCGCATAGAGGAACGCGGCGAGCCAGCCGATCTTGCCCGCGGTCACGCCGTCGAGCCGGTACGCCGACAGCGCCCAGTAGTACATGACCAGCGCCGGCGCCATGCCGAAGCTGATGAGGTCGGCGAGCGAGTCGTACTGCACGCCGAATTCGGTCTGCGTGTTGGTCAGGCGCGCCACGCGCCCGTCCACGCCGTCGAGGATCGCGGCCACGAAGATGCCGATGCAGGCGGCCTCGAAACGCCCCTGGGACGCCGCGATGATCGCGAAGAAGCCCGCGAACAGGCCACCGCTGGTGAACAGGTTCGGCAGCAGGTAGATGCCGCGGGGGCGGCGGGCGAGGGGTTCGTGCGACGGTTCCATGGCCGCGAGTTTATGGTTTTGCGGCCGCGTTCGCTTGTGTTGTGCCCGGGGCGGTGCTGCAATCGGGCCGTCGCCTCCGGAGCCGCCGCCATGCGCCTTCCCCGCCCCACGCCCCATCGCGCGTCCGTCCGCCTCTCGCTGGCGCTGCTGCCCGTCCTGCTGGGCGGGGCGATGACGCTGGCATCGGCGCCGGTCGCCGCCCAGCAGGTCTACAAGTGGAAGGACGCCGCCGGCGTCACCCATTTCACCGCCCAGCCCCCGCCGCAGGGCCAGCACTACGAAGCGCGCGAAGTGGACCACCACGAAGCCCTTCCGCAGGCGCCGCGGGCCGCCTCCGACAACGACGACGCGAAGCCGGAAACGACCGAGGACCCGGGTTGCGCCACCGCCCGGAGCAACCTCGAGCTGCTCAAGGGCACGGCGAAGGTGATGATCGACAGCAACGGCGACGGCAAGCCCGACAAGCCGCTCGCCGACGCCGACCGCGCGAAGCAGCGTGCGCTGGCCGAGGCGACGATCTCGGTGAAATGCTCCGGCAGCGCCCCCGCACAGGCCGCGGAGCCCGAAGAACAGTAAGGCGCGTGGCAGAATGGGGGTTCTGTCCCGCACCCCCGCCCGAGCCACCGATGCGCCTGTCGCAGTTCCACCTCCGCACCGTCAAGGAAACGCCCGCCGACGCCGAGATCGTCAGCCACCAGCTGATGCTCAAGGCCGGCATGGTCCGCAAGCTCGCCGCCGGCCTCTACACCTGGTCGCCGCTGGGCCTGCGCGTGCTGCGCAAGGTCGAGGCCGTGGTGCGCCAGGAGATGGACCGCAGCGGCGCCGTCGAGCTGCTGATGCCCACCATCCAGCCGCGCGAGCTGTGGGAGGAGACCGGGCGCTGGGAGAAGTTCGGCCCGCAGCTGCTCAGGATCAAGGATCGCAAGGAGCAGGAGTTCTGCTACTCGCCCACCGCCGAGGAAGTCGTCACCGACTTCGCGCGCCAGGAGTTCGCCAGCTACAAGCAGCTGCCGGTGAACCTCTACCAGATCCAGACCAAGTTCCGCGACGAGATCCGCCCGCGCTTCGGCGTGATGCGCGCGCGCGAGTTCCTGATGAAGGACGCGTACTCGTTCCACCTCGATGACGCGTCGCTGCAGGCCGAATACCGCAACATGTACGACACCTACGGCCGCATCTTCACGCGGCTGGGCTTGAAGTTCCGCGCGGTGTTCGCCGACACCGGCGCGATCGGCGGCAGCGCCTCGCACGAGTTCCAGGTGCTCGCCGATTCGGGCGAGGACGCGATCGCCTTCTCGGACGGATCCGACTACGCCGCCAACATCGAGCTCGCCGAGGCGATCGCGCCGGGCGCGCGCGCCACCGCGACCGAGGCGATGCGCAAGGTCGACACGCCCGTGCAGAAGACGTGCGAGGACGTCGCCGCGCTGCTCGGCATCCCGCTGCAGCGCACGGTGAAGTCCGTCGCGGTGATGGGCAGCGACGCGGACGGCAACGATCGCTTCGTGCTCGCGCTGGTGCGCGGCGACCACGCGGTCAACGAGATCAAGCTGGCCAAGCTCGAAGGACTGGCGCAGTACCGCATGGCGACCGAGGCGGAAATCCTCGCGCACCTCGGCAGCGAGCCTGGCTTCCTCGGGCCGGTGCTCGCGGGCGGCCCAGGCAGCGCCGGCACCCCGCGCGAGCCCGTGCACGTCGTCGCCGACCGCAGTGTCGCCGCGATGGCCGACTTCGTCGTCGGCGCCAACGAGGCGGGCTTCCACCTCGCCGGCGTCAACTGGGGCCGCGACCTGCCCGAACCCGCCGTCGTCGCCGACCTGCGCAACGTCGTCGCCGGCGATCCCTCGCCCGATGGAAAAGGCACGCTGCAGATGGCGCGCGGCATCGAGGTCGGCCACGTGTTCGCGCTCGGCGACAAGTATTCGAAGGCGATGGCCTGCACCGTGCTCGCGGCGGACGGCAAGCCCGTGCATCCGCTGATGGGCTGCTACGGCATCGGCATCTCGCGCATCGTCGCGGCCGCGATCGAGCAGAACCACGACGACGCCGGCATCGCCTGGCCGGACGCGATGGCGCCCTGGCAGGTCGTGGTGTGCGTGATCAACCCGAAGAACGACGCCGCGGTCACCGAAGCCGCCGAAGCGTTGTACCGCGACCTGCGCGCCGCCGGCCTCGATGCCGCGCTCGACGATCGCGGCCTGCGCGCGGGCCAGATGTTCGCCGACATCGAACTGATCGGCATCCCGCATCGCGTGGTGGTCTCGGGCCGTGGCCTGGAAGCGGGCACCTTCGAGTACCGCGCGCGTACCGCCGCAGATTCCGAGAACCTGGACCGCGGCGCGCTGCTCGCGCGCCTCGGCGTCGCGGCGTAGGACACCGCCCCGCCCGCGCGGGCACGGGCGCGTCAGCGCATCGCGCCCACGAAGCGGAGGCCGATACCGGGTTCGGTCGCGATCCAGCTCGGCGCCGCGGCATCGTCGCCGAGCTTCTGCCGCAGCTTGCCCACCAGGACGCGCAGGTAATGCGTGTCCTCGTCGTGATCGGGACCCCAGAGTTCGCGCAGCAGCTGCGGCTGCGTCACCACGCGACCGGCGTGGCGCAGGAGCAGTTCGAGCAACGCGTATTCCTTGCGTCCCAGCACGAGCGGCCGGCCGTCGAGCGCGACTTCGCGGCGCGCCAGGTCGATGCGCAGTCGCCCGTCGTCGTAGACCGGCGGCGCCTCGCTTCCCGGCCGCGACCGCAGCAGCGCGCGCACCCGCGCCATGAGTTCCGGCACGCCGAACGGCTTGGTCACGTAGTCGTTGCCGCCCGCATCCAGCGCGGCGACCTTCTCCCGCTCGTCGGATCGCACCGTCAGCAGGATCACCGGCACCTGCGACCAGCGGCGCAAGTCCAGCAGGATGTCCTTGCCGTCGCGGTCGGGCAGCCCGAGGTCGAGGATCACCAGGTCGGCGCCATTGGCCGCGAGCGCCGCCAGCCCGGCGGCGCCGTTGGCCGCGGTTTCCACCTGGTATCCCTCCGCGCGCAGGCTGATGTCGAGGAAGCGCCTGATCTGCGGTTCGTCGTCGACGACCAGCACCCGCGCCGGCACCGCACCCAGCGCGCGCGCGCTCACGGTTCGCTTCCGGACGGCATCATGCGCGGCAGGGTAATCCGGATCCGCGTGCCGCGGCCATGGTCGCCCGGGAGAGCCTCGACCGAGCCGCCATGCGCGCCGACCATGCCCTGAGCGATCGCCAGGCCCAGCCCGGTGCCCTGGCGGCCGCTGCCGCGGTCGCCGCGCTCGACGCTGTAGAACATGTCGAAGATGCGCCGTCGTTCGTCGGCCGGAATCCCGGGCCCGCGATCCATGACGTCCACCTGCACCGCGCCATCGGCGTCGCGCGCTTCCACCACCACCGCTTCGCCGGGCGGGGAAAAACGCGCGGCATTCTCGATCACGTTGAACACGGCCTGCTCGACCAGCGCCGGATGCACCCAGACCGGCGCCAGGCCGGCCGGAACGCGGATGACCACCTCCACGCCGCCCTGGTAGCGCGCGAGCCTCGCGACCGCGGAACCGACCAGTTCGTCGATGCCGATCCAGTCGCGGCGCAACGTCATGCCACCGTGCCCGAGACGGGTCATGTCGAGGAGGTTCTGGATGTAACGGTCGAGCCGCTCGCCCTCCAGGCGGATCGTGTCGAGGAGCGCATGGTGGTCGGCTGCGCCCATTTCGCCGCCGTACGCATCCAGCGTGCCGGCCGCGCCGAGGATCGCCGCAAGCGGCGAGCGCAGGTCGTGCGAGACCGACGACAGCAGCGCCGAGCGCAGGCGC
>DATJDY010000288.1:0-8211 GCA_035497155.1 Luteimonas sp. | reverse complement strand
TACTCGCACGTCGGCCTGATCATCGCCGCGATGGCGCTGAGCCGGCCGTGGCAGAGCGCGGTATGAACGTCGTGCCGGGACACCGCGCATGAGCCGGCTGGTCGTCGTCTCCAATCGCGTCGCATTGCCGGGCGAGGCGCGCGCCGGCGGCCTGGCGGTGGCGCTGCAGGCGGCGCTGGAGGAGACCGGCGGCCTCTGGTTCGGCTGGAGCGGCAAGATCGACCCGATCCGCTCGGGCAGGCTGCACGAACAGCAGGCCGGCAACATCCGCTACGTCACCATCGACCTGTCGCGGCGCGACCATGCCGACTACTACAACGGCTTCGCCAACCGCTCGCTGTGGCCGCTGCTGCATTTCCGCATGGACCTGGTGGACTACAGCCGCGAGACCTGGGCCGCGTACCGGCGCGTCAATGCGCTGTTCGCGGAGAAGCTGGCGCCGATGCTGCGCGACGACGACCTCGTCTGGATCCACGACTACCACCTGATCCCGCTGGCGGCGCTGCTGCGCGAGCACGGCGTGCGGGCGCGCATGGGCTTCTTCCTGCATGTGCCGATGCCCTCCTCCGACCTGCTCGCGGCGCTGCCGCAGCACGGGCGGCTGTTCGAGGGCCTGTCCGCCTACGACCTGGTGGGATTCCAGACCGAGCGCGATCTCGAGCGCTTCCAGGACTACGTGCGGCTGTGGGGGCGCGGCCACGTCGTGTCGCCGGGCGTGCTGGAAACCGCGGGCGGGCGGCGCCTGCGCGCGGGCGCGTTCCCGATCAGCATCGACACCGCGCAGATCGAGCGCCAGGCTGCCGAAGCGGTGGACAAGCCCAGCGTGCGCCGCCTGCGCGAAAGCCTCTCCGGGCGCGCGCTCGCGATCGGCGTCGACCGCCTCGACTACTCCAAGGGCCTGCCGGAGCGCTTCCGCGCGTTCGCGCGCTACCTGCAGCGGCATCCCGACCAGCGCGGCAAGCTGACCTTCCTGCAGATCGCGCCCGTGTCGCGCGGCGAAGTGGCGGAGTACAAGGCGCTACGCCAGGAACTCGAGCAACTCGCCGGCCACGTCAACGGCGGCTACGCCGAGCCGGAATGGACGCCGATGCGCTACGTCAACCGCAACTTCGCCCATCCCACGCTCACCGGCTTTTACCGCATGGCGCGCGTCGGCCTGGTGACGCCGCTGCGCGACGGCATGAACCTGGTGGCGAAGGAATACGTCGCTTCGCAGGACCCCGCGGATCCCGGCGTGCTGGTGCTGTCGACCTTCGCCGGCGCGGCGCGCGAACTCGACGTCGGCGCGCTGCTGGTGAACCCGTACGACCTGGATGGCGTGGCCGATGCGATCGCGGCGGCGGTACGGATGCGCGCGCCGGAACGCCGGCAGCGCTGGAAGGCGATGATGGACGTGCTGCGCACGCGCGACATCCACGCGTGGCGGCGCGACTACCTGGCAGCGCTCGAATCCGCCTGATCGCGTGGCCGGCGCCGCGCGCCCGGCCTCAGCGCCATGCCAGCGTCGCCATGCGCCCGGTGCGCTGGTCGCGGCGATGCGAGAAGAACCGCGCCGGATCCGAGATCGTGCAGAGTCCGCCGCCATGGATCGCCTGCGGCAACATCCCGGCGATCGCGAGCCGTTGCCGCGCGAGCCGGTACAGGTCGACGCGCCAGTGGCCCGGGCGCGTCGCCGCGAAGGCCGCCTTGGCCTCGGCATCGCGCGCGATGAAGGCATCGCGCACTTCCGCGCCGACTTCGTAGGCATCGGGTCCCGCCGCCGGCCCGAGCCAGGCGAGCAGCGATCCAGGATCGACTTCCATCGCCATCACGGTGGCCTCCAGCACGCCCGCGGCGAGGCCGCGCCAGCCGGCATGCGCCGCGGCGATGACGGATCCGTCGGTCGACGCGAACACCACCGGCAGGCAGTCGGCGGTCAGGATCGCCAGCACCTTGCCCGGCACGCGCGAAACCGCCGCGTCGGCCTCCGGTTCGCCGGCGGGATCCGGATCGACCACGACGCGGGTGCCATGGACCTGGCGCAGCCAGCACGGCGCGGACGGCAGCCCGAGGCCGCGTTCGAGCAGCAATCGATTGCCGCAAACGACGCCGGGGTCGTCGCCGTTGCGCATGCCGAAGTCGAAGCGGTCGAACGGCGCGGCGGAACCACCCGCGGGCCCGCGCAGCGTCGCCAGCGCATGCACGCCGGGCGGTGCCGGCCATGCGGCTGGCAGCACGCTCGCGCGCACCAGGGCGTCGGCGTCCCCTTGCATCAACGTCTCGATGCGGCGCGCGCCGCGGTGTCGTCGCGCAATGCGCGCACCAGGCCCTGCAGGTCGGCCGGCACCGGCGCAGACACGCGCACCGGTGCGCCACCGACGGGATGCGCGAATTCCAGCACTTCCGCATGCAGCGCCTGGCGGCGGAAGCCGCGCAGCGCCTCGACCAGTGCGTCGGTCGCGCCACGCGGCAGCTTCAGCGGGCCGCCGTACAGCGAGTCGCCGACGATCGGGTGCTTCAGGTGCTGCATGTGGACGCGGATCTGGTGCGTGCGACCGGTCTCGAGGCGGCATTCCAGCAGCGTGTGCGCGTGGAAGCGCTCGCGCAGGCGGAAGTGGGTGACCGCGTCGCGGCCGTCCTCGCGCACCGCCATGCGCAGGCGATCGCGCGGATGGCGGTCGATCGGTGCGTCGGCGGTGCCGCCGGACACGAGCGCTCCCGACACCACCGCGAGGTACTGCCGGTGGACGTCGCGCGCGGCGAGCTGCGCCACCAGCGCCGTCTGCGCCTGCAGCGTGCGCGCCACCACCATGACACCCGAAGTGTCCTTGTCGAGGCGATGCACGATGCCCGCGCGCGGCAGTGCCGCCAGCGCGGGGTCGCGGTACAGCAGCGCGTTGACCAGGGTGCCGTCGGGATTGCCCGCGCCCGGATGCACGACCAGGCCGGCGGGCTTGTCGATCACGAACAAGTGCTCGTCCTCGTGCAGCACGTCGAGTGCGATGTCCTGCGGCACCGCCTCCACTTCGATCGAGGCCACGGCGCGCAGTTCGACGGCCTCGCCGCCGCGCACCGGATCGCGGGGCCGCGCTTCCGCGCCATCGAGCAGGACATCGCCCGACTTGATCCAGGCGGCCAGCCGCGAGCGCGAGTATTCAGGGAACAGCTCCGCCAGCACCGCGTCGAAACGGCGTCCCGCGGCCGACTCCGGGACCCGGGCCAGGCGTGGCGTGGCGGGCGCGGCGTGAACTTCGGGCATGCGGCGGGGTCTCCAGGGAGGAAGGCGGGCGGGCTGCGGCACCGGGCCGCACTGCTATTATCCGACCTTCGTGCCCCCGCCGCCCCGAAAGATCCCCATGACCCCAGGCTTCATGAAAGCAGGCTCCCCCCGCGGCGCCCTCCTGCGCTCCCTCCTGCTGGCCGTGCTCGCCGCGGCGCTCCTGACGGGCTGCGGCAGCATCAAGGGCCTGTTCAAGAAGAAGGGCGACCCCAACGACGGCGTACCGGTGGCACAGCTCTACGAGAAGGGCCACGTGCAGATGGTCCAGGGCGACTGGAGCGACGCGGAGATGATCTACAAGCGCCTCGTGGCGCAGTATCCGTACGGCCCCTACACCGAGCAGGCGCTGGTCGAGACCGCCTACGCGCAGTTCAAGCGCGGATCCAACGAGGATGCGATCTCCACCATCGACCGATTCATCCGCACCTACCCGACCCACCGCAACATCGCCTATCTCTACTACCTGCGCGGCCTGGTCAATTCGAACCGCGACACGGTGTTCCTGCAGAAGGTGTGGTCGCTGGACGCGAGCCGACGCGACCTGTCCACGCCGGAGCAGGCCTACAACGACTTCAAGATCGTCACCGACCGTTATTCCAGCAGCCGCTACGCCGACGACGCGCGCGCGCGGATGGTGGAACTGCGCAACCTCTTCGCTCGCCACGAACTCGACGTCGCCCTGTACTACCTGCGCCGCGGTGCCTGGGTGTCGGCCGCCGACCGCGCGACCTCGATGCTCGAGACGTACCCGCAGGCCGCGAACCAGAACGACGCCATCGCGATCCTGGCCGAGGCCTACACCCGGCTGGGCAACAAGGCGCTGGCCGACGACGCGCGCCGCGTGCTCGAGCAGAACGACCCGCAGCATCCGTGGCTGCGTGGCGACTGGCCGGGCACGCCGTCGCACCTGCGCCGCCTGAACCCGTTCGCCGGCGACCGCTCCGCGCTCGACCAGCACTGAATAACAGGGGGCGGAGGCTCCGTCCCCCTACCTGTAGCCGTTGCTGATCGGATAGCGCCGCTCGCGCCCGAACGCGCGCCGCGACACCTTCGGGCCCGGCGCCGCCTGGTGCCGCTTCCATTCGCTGGTCCGCACCAGCTTCACCACGCGCTCAACCGTCGCCGCATCGAAGCCGGCCGCGATGATCTCGGCGGCCGACTGTTCCTGGTCGACGTGGCGCAACAGGATGGCGTCGAGCACGTCGTAGGGCGGCAGCGAATCCTGGTCGCGCTGGTTCTCGCGCAATTCCGCCGAGGGCGGGCGATCGATCACCGCGGTCGGGACCACTTCGCCGCCGTGCGGCGCGCTGCCGCCGACGGTGTTGCGCCAGCGCGCCAGCGCGAACACCTCGGTCTTGTACAGGTCCTTCAGCGGCGCGTAGCCACCGCACATGTCGCCGTAGATGGTGGCGTAGCCGACCGCGTATTCGCTTTTGTTGCCGGTGGTCAGCAGCAGGCCGCCGAACTTGTTCGACAGCGCCATCATCAGCGCGCCGCGGCTGCGCGACTGCAGGTTTTCCTCGGTGGTGTCCGCGGCGAGGCCTTCGAATTCGGTCGACAAGGCGTCGAGGAAGCCCTGGAACGGCTTCTCGATCGGCACGGTGAGCAGGCGCACGCCGAGCGAAGCGCACTGCACCGCGGCCAGGTCGTTCGACAGCCCGGCGGTGTAGCGCGACGGCAGCCGCACCGCGGTGACGTTTTCCGCGCCGAGCGCATCGACCGCGACCGCCAGCACCAGCGCCGAATCGATGCCGCCGGACAGGCCCAGCCAGGCCTTGCCGAAGCCGTTCTTGCGGCAGTAGTCGCGCGTGCCGCGGACGATCGCGCGCCACGCCAGGGCGTCGCGGCTCTCGTCGCCGTCCACGGTCCAGTGCACGGGCGCGAAGCGGCGCGTTTCCGCATCGAAATCGGCGACCAGCCAGTCGTCGAGGAAGGCGGCCGCGGCCGGATGCACGACGCCGTCGCCATCGGCCAGCACCGATGCGCCGTCGAACACCAGCGCGTCCTGCCCGCCGACCGCGTTGAGGTAGGCCAGCGCGACGCCGCCGGCCGCCCGGCCGCCGTTGTCCAGCGTTTCCGCGACGCGCTGCGCGATGAGCGCGTCGCGCTGCGCGTGCTTGTCGCGCTCGAACGGCGAGGCGTTGGGCACCAGCACGAGTTGCGCGCCCGCGGCGCAGGTGTCGGCCAGCGGCTCGGGGAACCAGAGGTCCTCGCAGACCACCAGGCCCACGCGCACGCCGTCGACGTCGAACACGCAGGCTTCGCCGTCCGGGTCGACGTCGAAGTAGCGGCGTTCGTCGAACACCGCGTAGTTCGGCAGCTCGCGCTTGCGATAGGTGCGCTCGACCTGGCCGTCTCGCAGCACGCTGGCGGCGTTGTAGACGACCGCGCCGGCCGCCTGCGGCCAGCCGACGACCGCGACGATGCCGTGGATGCCGCGCGCGAGTTCCTGCAATGCGGCTTCGCACTCGGCGAGGAACGCCGGGCGCAGCAACAGGTCTTCCGGCGGATACCCGCACAGCGCCAGCTCCGGGAACAGCACCAGCCCGGCGCCGAAGCGGTCGCGCGCCTCCGCGGCCAGGGCGGCGATGCGGCCGGCGTTGCCGGCGATGTCGCCGACCGGGAAATCGAACTGCGCCAGCGCGATGCGCAGGGTCATGGGGCGGCTCCTTCCATGGCGGAAGTCTAAGCGCTCCGCCCACCGGTGACAGCGGGCACTGTTGCAGCCGGCATCGGCGACGGCCGGCACTGGTAGCATCGCCCGCATGGAAGGCGCGTCGAACATCGTCCTCGTGGGGCCCATGGGCGCCGGCAAGAGCGTCGTGGGCGCGTTGCTCGCGCGGCGCCTCGGCCTGCCGTTCATGGACCTGGACGCCCTGCTCGAAGCCGAGGCCGGCGCGCGCATCGCCGACCTGTTCCGCGACGAGGGCGAGGCCGCGTTCCGCGCCCGCGAGGCCGCGCTGATCGCCCGCTGCCTCGCCGCCGACGGCCAGGTCATCGCCACGGGCGGCGGCGCCGTCCTCGCGGCGGGCAATCGCCGCCCGTTGCGCGAACGCGGCCTCGTCGCCTGGCTGCAGGCGGATCCCGGCACCCAGCTGCGGCGCCTGGAAGGCTGCCGCGATCGTCCCCTGCTCGAAGGCGCGGATCGACGCGCGCGACTGGATGCGCTTGCCGCCGAACGCGACCCGCTCTACCGCGAAGTCGCGGACATCACCATCGATACGCGCGAGCTCGATGCCGATGCGGTGGCGAAGGCCCTGGTGGCGCAAGCCGGGGGGCGCTGGCAGGTTCCGGCCGGGGCGTCCGCGACATGAGCACCGGCCATCGCATCGATGTCGGCGGAGAACGCCCGTACCCGATCCACGTCGGCCCGGGCCTGCTCGACGACGGCGCCGCGCTCGCCGCGCACGTGCGCGGCCGCCACGTGCTGCTGGTCAGCGATGGCAACGTCGCGCCGCTGTACGCCGCGCGCGTGGTCGCGGCGCTCGCGGCGCATTCGCGCGCGCAAGCGCTGGTGTCCGTCATCGCCCCCGGCGAAGCGGCGAAATCGCTGCAGGGTTTCTCGGAACTAGTGCGCGAACTCGCGGATTTCGGCGCGACCCGCGACGCCTGCGTGTTCGCGCTCGGCGGCGGCGTGGTCGGCGACCTCGCCGGATTCGCCGCGGCGTCCTGGATGCGCGGCATCGACGTGGTGCAATTGCCGACGACGCTGCTGGCGATGGTGGATTCCTCTGTCGGCGGCAAGACCGCGGTCGACCTGCCGCAGGGCAAGAACCTCGTCGGCGCCTTCCATCCGCCGCGCGCGGTGTTCGCCGACACAGCGACGCTGCGCACGCTGCCCGACCGCGAGCTGCGCGCCGGCCTCGCCGAAACCGCGAAGTACGGCGCGATCGTCGACGCGCCCTTCCTCGCCTGGCTGGACGCGAACGCGGCCGCGCTGCTCGCGCGCGACGACGCCGCGCTCGCCGAAGCGATCGAACGCAGCTGCGCGCACAAGGCCGCGATCGTCGCGCGCGATCCGTTCGAGCACGGCGAGCGCGCGCTGCTCAACTTCGGCCACACCTTCGCGCACGCGATCGAAGCCGAACAGGGTTACGCCGGCAATGCCGGCGGCCTGAACCACGGCGAGGCGGTCGCGGTGGGCATGGTGCTGGCGGCGCGGCTGTCGGCATCGCTCGGGCTGTCGGCGGCCGCGGATGCCGACGCGCTCGCGGGCACGCTGCAGCGGCTCGGGCTCGCCACGGCCCTGCCCCCCGGCCTGGATCCCGCAGCGCTGCTCGCGCGCATGCGCCTCGACAAGAAGGCCGCGGCCGACGGCCTGCGTTTCGTGCTCTGGGAGGGCCCCGGCCGCGCCCGCGTGGTCGCGGGCGTCCCGGAAGACGCGGTGCTGCAAGCCCTACAATAGGCGGCCATGCGCCTCCTGCTCCAACAACGCCCCGACGGCCGCGAAGCCCCGCGCTACGTCCAGCTCATGCTCGAGCGCGACCTGCTCGGCGGCTGGACGCTCGTGCGCGAATCCGGCCAGGCCGGCGGCCGCAGCAGCGTCCGCCGCGACCAGTACCTCGACCAGGCGCAGGCGCTGGCCGCGTTCGAGCACGCGCGCGACCTGCAATTGAAGAAAGGCTTCCAGCTGATGTTCGCGCAAGGCGCGGACGCCCCGAAATGACGGAGATCGAAGTGCCCCACGTGACCCCGAGGAACGACCGCTTCCTGCGCGCGCTCCGCCGAGAGCCCGTCGACTGCACGCCCGTGTGGCTGATGCGCCAGGCCGGCCGCTATCTGCCCGAGTACCGCGCGACGCGCGCGCAGGCCGGCAGCTTCCTGGCGATGGCGAAGAACCCGGACCTCGCCTGCGAAGTCACGCTGCAGCCGCTGCGCCGCTTCGACC
The DNA here is from genome assembly GCA_035497155.1 of Luteimonas sp. Lineage (GTDB taxonomy): Bacteria > Pseudomonadota > Gammaproteobacteria > Xanthomonadales > Xanthomonadaceae > Cognatiluteimonas. The sequence goes on along the minus strand of DATJDY010000288.1, from coordinate 64 downwards.
TCGACGCCGCGATCCTGTTCTCCGACATCCTGACCGTGCCCGACGCGATGGGCCTGGGCCTGCA
>DATJDY010000287.1:0-2763 GCA_035497155.1 Luteimonas sp. | reverse complement strand
GTTCAACGCGTCCACGTTCACCGCGCGCGTCATCGCCGGCACCGGATCGGACATGCATTCGTGCATCACCGGCGCGATCGGCGCGCTGCGCGGCCCGAAGCACGGCGGCGCGAACGAAGTGGCGATGGACATCATCAGCCGCTATTCGACGCCGGACGAGGCGGAAGCCGACATCCGCGCACGCATGGAGCGCAAGGAGATCGTGATCGGCTTCGGCCACCCGGTCTACACCATCGGCGACCCGCGCAATCCGATCATCAAGGAGCTCTCGCGCAAGCTGTGCGCGGACGGCGGCAACCAGGCGCTGTTCGACATCAGCGAGCGCATCGAGACGCTGATGATGGACACCAAGAAGATGTTCCCGAACCTCGACTGGTACAGCGCCAGCGCCTACCACATGATGGGCATCCCCACGCCGATGTTCACGCCGCTGTTCGTGGTGGCGCGCACATCCGGCTGGAGCGCGCACGTGATCGAGCAGCGCGAGGACGGCAAGATCATCCGCCCGAGCGCGAACTACGTCGGCCCCGACGACCGCGCCTACGTCCCGCTCGCCAAACGCGGCTGAGGGAACTTCCGCTATCCTGCCCACGGCGGTCGCGGGGGCGGGACATGTGGACGACGGCGGGGGACGGCACGGGAACGGGTGGGGCGAGCGCGGCCTCGTGGCCGTTGGCGACAGGCGCCTTGCTCTCGCTCGGCGTCGCGGCCGCCGCGGCGACATGGATCGCCCCGCTGCCCGACGCCCTGCGGCAGGCCGAAGTCCCGGCGTCTTCCGTTGGATGGCTGCCGGCCTACATCGACGGGGCGCCGCGGCACTGGCTTGAGGGCGAGTCCGGCGGCGAACCGGGAAGCCTGCTGCCCGATGGCCCGGTGCAGGTGGCCGTCCTGCTTCAAAACGAACCGGCAAGCCACGGCAGCGTGCTCGTGCTCCTGCCCGCCGCGAGCGCTCCGCCCGCGATATTCATCAACGGTGCCCACGTGCCGCCGGATGCGCAGGTCGGTGCGCCCTACCTCGCGGCCTCGCGGATGCAACCCATCGCCATGCGCGTGCCACGGCACTTCTTCCGGCCGGGCACGAACCGCCTGGACGCAGTGTTTCCCGTGTCCAGGCACCGGGCGTTGATGGCGCCTCCGATGGTCGGAAGCGAAACCCTGCTTGCGGGGACGGTCGCGCACCTGTCCGCATGGCTCGCGCCATTGCGGGCCTTCGCGACGTGGGCGTGCCTGGTCGCCGCGTGCCTGGCGCTGGCCGCGTCCGTATTCGCGGAGCGGCGCGGCTGGTTCCTGGCGCTGTCGGCAAGCGCGGCAGCATTCGGCTGCCGAATGCTGCCGGGCGGTCCCGGCTTGCCCGCGTGGCTCGCGAAGGACGCGGTCCGGGTGGACCAGGTGTTGCTGGCCGCGGCATTGGCTTCACTGGCGTGCGCGGCTGCGAATCGGCCGCGCCTCGCGGCCGGCCGCGCCGAGGGCGTGGTCGCGGGCGCACTGGCCGCGGCGGTCGCCATGGTGGCGCTCGTCGCGTTGCGCCAGGCGTTCGAACCGTATTCCGGGCCATGGCTGCCATGGCTGCCGTGGCTGGAGGCGTACTACGGCTGCAGCCTGGCGTGCGCGGCGGTCGTGCTCGCGGCAGCATCGGCCTGGACCTTCGGCAAGGACGCGCGGCGCTACGCCGCGGTGCACCTGGACTTGCGGCGCGCGGTGCGTCTCCAGCGCATCGAGATCGAACGCGCCAATCGCGAACTGGAACTGCAGCGGCGGCGCGCCGCGATCCTCGAGGAGCGACAGCGCCTTGCGCGCGACGTGCACGATGGCGTCGGCGGAACGCTGGCCTCGCTGTTGGCGCGGATCCGCATGCGCCACGTCGACATCTGCCAGATCGAAACCGAACTGGTGGACGGCCTCGCGGACCTCCGCCTCATCGTCGACTCGATGGACGCGACGGACGGCAGCCTGGCGACGGCGCTGGGCGTATTCCGAGCGCGCATCGCGCCGCAGGTGGAAGCCGCGGGCATGGCGCTGCGCTGGCAGCAGCCGGAACACACGCATGGCGACGCGCAAGATCCTTCCTGGATGCTGCACGTGTATCGCCTGATGCAGGAAGCGGTGAACAACGCATTGCGCCACTCGGGCGGCCGCAACCTGCTGGTTTCGGTCCGGCCGCTGGATGGGGGGAGCAGGGTCCGCATCGAGATCGCCGACGACGGCGTCGGCTTGCCGGTGGAGCGGCCGGCCCAAGGCAACGGCTTGTCGAACATGGCGTGGCGCGCGCAGCGCCTGGGCGCGTCGTTGCGCTTCGAACCCGAGGCCGGCGGCGGCACGCGAGTGGTCGTCGAGGTCGAGATGCCGGGGGCGCACCCTCCGGATCCGGCCGCGGCGGGCGCGATTCAGCCGCGCGAGGGAATCAGCCCGAGCTGACGCGCCTCGAAGATGGCCTCGGTGCAGGAATGCACGTTGAGCTTGCGGTAGGTCGACTTGACGTGGTCGCCGATGGTGTGTGGCGAAATGCCCAGTGATTTCGCCGCCTCGCGGTAGCTCAACCCGCGCGAGAACAACTGCAGGATCTCGATTTCGCGCGCGGTCAGCGCGGCATCGCTTGGCAGCCCGGGCGTGTCCGAGCAGGCCTTCCAGATTTCCAGCAGGTAACCCGCGGCGCGCGGGCTCAGTGGCGTTTCGCCGGCGAGCGCATCGGGCGCCGCAGGGCATCTGCAGTGAGGAGCCGGCAGTGACCATGAAGCTGATCAGACAATTGGGTGCGGGGGCCGG
>DATJDY010000286.1:0-5113 GCA_035497155.1 Luteimonas sp. | reverse complement strand
CGATTTTCGAGGTCATCGGCGTGATGGACACGTGGAAGCTCAACCCGCGCTTCTACGACATGAGCAACCGGCAGTTCGGCGGCACGGAACAGGTGTTCCTGCCGTTCTCGACCTCGCGCGAGCTGAAGATGCCGACGCAGGGCAACATGTGGTGCTGGGGCGACAGCAGCAAGGATCCCGACGGGCCGAAGGGCGTGAATGCGCCCTGCGCCTGGCTGCAGTACTGGGTGGAACTGGACCAGCCCGGCGAAGTCGCGGCCTACCGCCAGTACCTGGCCGATTACTCGGATGCGCAGCGCAAGGCGGGCCGCTTCGAGCGGCCGACCAACGTGCGCCTCGACGACGTGATGGGCTGGCTGGACTTCAAGCAGGTGGTGCCGGACGACGTCCGCATGCAGACATGGCTGGCGTTCGGCTTCCTGCTGGTGTGCCTGCTCAACACCATCGGGTTGCTGTCGGCGAAATTCCTGCGGCGTGCCGGCGAGATCGGGGTGCGCCGCGCGCTCGGCGCGCCGCGCTCGGAGATCTTCAAGCAGTGCCTGGTCGAAGCGGGCTGCATCGGCGCGGCCGGCGCGGCGCTCGGCCTGGGCTTCGCGCTGCTGGGCCTCTGGCTGGTGCGGCAACAGCCGGACGATTATGCCGCGCTGGCGCACCTGGACGGCCCGATGCTGCTGCTGACGTTCGTGCTGGCGCTGGCCGCGAGCCTGCTCGCCGGCCTGCTGCCGGCGTGGCGCGCGATGCAGGTCGCGCCCGCGCTGCAACTCAAGGCCCAATAAGGACGCCGCCGTGGAAATCCGCCCGATCCTCTCCGCGCTGCTGCGCCACAAGACCGATGCCGCGCTGATCGTGCTGGAGATCGCCCTGAGCTGCGCGATCGTCTGCAACGCCGTGTTCATCATCGGCAGCCGCGTGGAGCACATGCAACGCGCCAGCGGCATCGCCGAGAACGAGCTGGTCGACGTCCAGGTGAGCAGCCTGGCGGTCGATGGCGACGACGACGCGATGCGGCGCGCGGACGTCGCGGCGTTGTCGGCGATCCCCGGCGTCAAGTCGGTGACGAGCGTCAACGAGATTCCCTACGGCGGCAACGTCTGGATGACGGGCGTCTCGATGACCGCGGGCCAGCCCGAGCCGAACGAGAACCCCACCCAGTACATGGACGACGGCAAGCTGCTGCCGACGCTCGGCCTGCGCGTGGTCGAGGGCCGCGCGTTCCTGCCGGACGAATACCGCGACGACAGCGAGATGCGCGGGCCGGACGCCGTCGCCCCCGCGATGCTCGTGACGCGGACGCTGGCACGCCGCCTGTTCCCCGATGGCAGCGCGCTGGGCAAGGACGTCTACATCTCGGACTCCGCGCCAACGCGCATCGTCGGCGTCATCGAAGACGTGGTCGCCCCGGGTTCCACCATCGACCCGTCGAAGGACTACAGCGGGATCGTCCTGCCGCTGCGCGTCTCCAATGGCGAATACGTGCTGCGCACCGACCCGGCGCGCCGCGCCGAGGTGCTGGCGGCCGCGGTCGAAGCGCTCAACCGCGTCGACCCGAACCGCCTGTTCGGCGATGCGAAGACGCTGGAGGAGATGCGGCACGAGTTCTACAGCCGCGACCGCTCCGTGGTCTGGCTGCTGCTCGCGGTCTGCATCGCGTTGCTGGCGGTGACCGCGCTGGGCATCGTCGGCCTGGCCAGCTTCTGGGTGCAGCAGCGCACCAAGCAGATCGGCGTGCGCCGCGCGCTGGGCGCGACGCGCACGCAGATCCTGCGCCATTTCCAGGTCGAGAATTTCATCCTGGCCACGATGGGCATCGTGCTCGGCATGCTCCTGGCGTACGGGATCAACCAGATGCTCATGGGCAAATACGAATTGCCGCGCTTGCCGGCGACGTACCTGCCGGTGGCCGCCGTGCTGCTGTGGCTGCTGGGGCAGCTCGCGGTCCTGGGCCCCGCCCGCCGCGCCGCGGCCGTGCCACCCGCTGTCGCCACCCGCAGCGTCTGACGAAGGAGAGACGAATGGACGACCTGGTCACCCTGCTGCTGGCACTCCTGCTGGCACCCTTGCTCACCCTGGCGCGCATCGGCGACATCCTCCGCGCGGGCTGATATAAGGCGGCATGCCCACGATCCTCGTCATCGACGACAACCCGGCGGTCGCGACCGCGCTGGAAACGCTGTTCTCGCTGCACGACATCGACACGCGCGCGGCGACCACGCCGGACGAAGGCCTCGACCTGCTGGCCCGCGGGCGCATCGACCTGGTGGTGCAGGACATGAACTTCCAGGCCGACACCACCTCGGGCGAGGAGGGCGCCGCGCTGTTCGCGCGCATCCGCGACGCGCACCCGGACCTGCCGGTGATCCTGCTGACCGCGTGGACGCACCTCGAAGCGGCGGTGGAGCTCGTGCGCGCCGGCGCCGCGGACTACCTGGCCAAACCCTGGGACGACCGCAAGCTGCTGGCCAGCGTGAACAACCTGCTGGAACTCGGCGAGACGCGGCAAGCGCTGGCGCAGGCGCAGGGACGCGAGCAGCGTCGCCGCAATGCGCTCGAGCGCGACCTCGACCTGCGCGGATTCGTGTTCGCCGACGCCGCGAGCGAGCGCGTGCTGTCGCTGGCGGCGCAGGTCGCGCGCTCGGAACTGCCGGTGCTGGTCACCGGCCCCAACGGCGCCGGCAAGGAAAAGATCGCCGAGATCCTGCACGCGAATTCCGCGGTGAAGCATGGCCCGTTCGTCGCGCTGAACTGCGGTGCGATCCCCGCCGACCTCGTCGAAGCCGAGCTGTTCGGCGCCGAAGCCGGCGCCTACACCGGCGCGACGAAATCGCGCGAGGGCAAGTTCGAGGCCGCCGACGGCGGCACCCTGTTCCTCGACGAAGTCGGCACGCTGCCGGCCGCCGGGCAGGTGAAGCTGCTGCGCGTGCTCGAGACCGGGCGCTTCCAGCGCCTGGGCAGCAATCGCGAGCAGCAGGTCAAGGTGCGCGTGGTCAGCGCGACCAACGCCGACCTGCCGGCGCTGATCCGCGCGGGCCAGTTCCGCGAGGACCTGTACTACCGCCTCAACGCGATCGAGCTGCGGCTGCCGGCGCTGGCCGAACGGCCGGACGACATCCTGCCGCTGGCGCGCCACTTCCTGCCCGAAGGCAAGCGCCTGTCGGAAGCGGCGGCGCGCGCGCTGCTCGCGCATCGCTGGCCGGGCAACGTGCGCGAGCTGCGCAACGCCGTGCAGCGCGCCGCGCTGCTCGCGCGCGGCGCCGAAATCGGCGCGATGGATCTCGCCTTGCCCGAAGCGCCCGCCAGCGCACCGGTGGGCGACATGGCCGGCGATGCCGGCATCGCCTCCGCGAACGAGCCGGACCGCACCGCCATAGTGGAAGCGCTCGAGCGCAACGGCGGCGTGCTCGCGCAGGCCGCCGCGGACCTGGGCCTCTCGCGCCAGGCGCTGTACCGGCGCATGGAACGCCACGGCATCACCCGCAGCGGCGGCAACGGCGCGGACTGAAGACGGGCAGCCGACGACCATGCTCCGCTTGCGCCAGCGCATCCCGCTCAGCCTGCAGTTCACCGGGCTGGCGCTCGTCTACATGGTCGCCGTCGCGGCGCTCGCCGTGGTGCTCGCGCACTGGCTGCGGCCGGTGTGGGCGGCGCTCGTGGCCGTGGGCGCGCTGGCGCCGCTGCTCGCGTACCACGTGCGCCGCGCGTTCGCGCCGATGCAGTCGCTGTTCCGCGCGCTGGCCGGCAGCGTCGCCAGCTACGAGGACGGCGATTTCGCTTTCGGCGTCCGCTGGGACGGCCGCGACGAGCTCGGCGAGCTGGTCGCCAGCCACAACGCGCTCGGCGATTCGCTGCGTTCGCAGCGCCTGAGCCTGGTGCAGCGCGAGCTGCTGCTCGACACGATGGTGCAGAACACGCCGGTGGCGATGCTGCTGGTCGACCCGGCGCGCCGCGTCGTGCACGCCAACATCGCCGCGCGCAAGCTGCTGGGCGACGGCCACAAGCTCGAGGGCCAGTCCTTCGACAGCCTCCTCGCGCGCAGCGACGAAGCGCTGCGCGAGGCCTTCGAACGCGGAGGCGACGGCATGTTCAGCGTGGGCGAGGCGGACGACGAGGAGGTCTACCACCTCGCGCGCCGCCACTTCCGCCTCAACGGCCGCCGCCACGAGCTGGTGCTGCTGCGCGCGCTCACCGCCGAGCTGCGCCGGCAGGAAGTGCAGACCTGGAAGAAGGTGATCCGGGTGATCAGCCACGAGCTCAACAATTCGCTGGCGCCGATCGCCTCGCTCGCGCATTCCGGCGCGGAGCTGTTGCGCCGCGGCCAGCTCGAGCGCCTGCCCAACGCGCTGGCCACGATCGAGGAACGCGCCCGCCACCTGGAGGGCTTCATCCGCGACTACGCGCACTTCGCCAAGCTGCCGTCGCCGCGCAGCGAGCCGGTGCCGTGGAAGCGCTTCATCGCCCAGCTGCAGAGCCAGGTGCCGTTCGTGGCCGAGGGCGGCAACGACGACCGCATGGGCCGCTTCGACCAGGCCCAGGTGGAGCAGGCGCTGCTGAACCTGCTGAAGAACGCGCACGAATCCGGCTCGCCGGCCGGCGAGGTGAAGCTGGCGCTGCGCCGCGCCGGCGCCGGCTGGCGCCTGGACGTGCTGGACCGCGGCACCGGCATGAACGACTCCGTCCTGGCCAACGCGCTGCTGCCGTTCTATTCCACCAAACGCCACGGCACCGGTCTCGGGCTGGCGCTGGCGCGGGAGATCGCCGAGGCGCACGGCGGGCGGATCTCGATGGTCAACCGCGACGGCGGCGGGTTGTGCGTGACGCTGGTGTTGCCCGATTGATCGGTACCTAGTACTTCGACCAGTCCCAGCTGTTGTACAGAGCAAAGACCTGCGCAAGTTCCACCGATGCGGCCGAATCCGCGATGCCGTGGCTGTAAGACCAAGACCGATGAGTCGGTTCCGTGGGCATTGTGTTCTTGGAGTAAGGAATCACGGAAATTTGAGGGAAAATTTCCGTGTAAGCAGTGTTTACCGTCTTCAACCAACTAAACAATTTTACGTGTGCGCCAGCCGCCAAGAGGTAAGCTCGTGCCGCCTCTAGGCTTTTTCCAGAGGTGCAG